>CAZLIB010000027.1:0-10552 GCA_964559465.1 uncultured Lachnospiraceae bacterium | reverse complement strand
GAGATGCAGCTTCTCAAGGGCTACGGCCACGTTAAAGCAAACGTTGTTGACTGCCCCGACTTTGCTCGCTTCATCGTTGATCACATGAACGACACGAACGTTACATACAACGTTGGCGGTAAGGAAACTTACACATACGAAGAAATGGCAGCTATGTGCTTTGACGCTGCAAAGAAGCCTCTTAAGATCAAATGGGCTCCCAAGTGGCTCTTTGGTATTCTTGCAAACCTTCCCAAGATCAAAAAGGCAGGTAAGCATGATATCATCCTTTTCTCAAAGTGGACACTTTCGCACGACCTTGTTGGCGACACCGAAACAGGTGACAAGAGCTTCAAGGAATACATCTACAACTATTTTGGTAATAAGTAATTTGTTTTAAATTGGGATTTATCGGTGAGAAGTTGGTTAAAGTTAAGAGGATTGTTCTTTTTCGAGAAAAAGAACCGGAAAGCTTTTAATCAGCTTCGCGTTTGTAGCCGTGAAGTATGTACAAACTCAACTAAATTTCGCGCAAATCGTGTTGTTACACAACACATAACGATTTTCTCGCATTTTAACAGGCGGCTCGAAAATCTTTGATTTGCTACACTGTAAACAGACACATTGTTCGCACAAATAATATTATTAGGTACTTATCAAGTAAATTTTAGAAAATCTCTCTGTAAGAGAGGTTTTCGTTGTGCGAACGGTGAAATGTCCGTCGAAAACTTGTTTTCGCAAGGGCATTTTATTGTTCGTACCGAGAATTCACTTGTGAATTGTCGAAAATTTACGCGATAATCTGCTCAAACCTTTTATCGCACACACCTCACGGCTGTTGCCGCGAAGCGCGATAAAAAGGTTTTTGCCTACTTTTTCCTCAAAAAAGTAGGAGCCAAGCGGCTTGAGCGTTCCAAACCAAACTAACTATTCGATAAATCAAAATTAAAACATTAATAAAAAATAAAATTAGGAGAATTATTATGCATTGGAATCTTCTTGGAATACTCTACATAGTATGCGCTATACTTTGCGCAGTTGGATTTTATAAATTCGTTTATTTCCTCTCTATTGGCTACGGCTTTGCAGTAGCAGGTGGCGGTATTGCCATTCTCGTTATGGCTCTTATCAATCCCACGGGTGCGCCCCTTTGGATCACACTCGTTCAGGCGGTTCTTTTCGTAATTTACGGCGCGCGTCTTTCGGGCTTCCTTCTTGCTCGTGAGCTTAAGAACGTAACGTTCAAAAAGACGGATGTTGCAAAGGATACGCTTGCTAAAAACGGCGAAAAGAAAATGCCTATTTTCGTTCTTGCAACTATTTGGATCTTTGTTTCTGCTCTCTACGTTGCACAGGTGAGCCCCATGCTCTACCGTTACGTAAACGGTGCTAAGGACGTTATCGTTCCTGTTATCGGCTTTGTCGTATCTGTTCTCGGTCTTGTTCTTGAGTCTGTTGCAGATAAGCAGAAATCTGAGCAGAAGAAGGAAAACCCCAACTTTGTTGCAACAAAGAAGCTTTACTCGATCGTTCGTTGTCCCAACTATCTCGGTGAGATCATCTTCTGGACGGGTGTATTCATCAGCGGTACCACAGCTTATGCGGGCTTTGGTCAGTGGGCGTTGGCAATATTTGCTTACATAGCGATTGTATTCATTATGTTCAACGGTGCGCAGCGTCTTGAAAAGCGTCAGATGGCTCGCTACGGTGAAAGCAAGGAATACAATGAGTATGCCAACAAAACTCCAATTATCATTCCTCTTCTTCCCATATACCACCTTAACAAACAGAAATAATACATAGGAGAAAATACTATGAATGACTTTTCAATCGGAATGGCGCTTTTTGACTATATTCCCGTTGCGTTTTTCGCCATAGGCGCTATCATTCTTCTTCGCGACCTTTATAACAAGATGAGCAAGGGGGCTTTTGCACTTTTTGCAGCAGGAGTTATTGACGTAACGATGGCGGGCGCGCTTAAAGCTACATGGAAGCTTCTTTACGCGGGCGCACACATTGACATTTCAGCGTTCAATGCGATGTTTTTCCCCGTTCAGTCAATCGGCTTTCTTCTTGCGGGAATTGGTATTGTCGCTATGCTTTGCCATAATCAAAAGGAAAAGGGATTTAAAAACTGCGCGGTTGTTCCTGTGGTTTCTATTACATTCCCCTATCTCGTATTGGTAATGGTTGCAGGTCTTGGCTGTCTTGATGCGGGACTTTGTGTTCTTGCAAAGAAGCTTAAGAAGCCCGCGGTCATCGTTGTTTTCGTTCTTTCATTTGTTTGCTGTCTTGGAATGGGCTACCTTTCAACAAAGGATTTTGAGCAGGCGTCTATGAATTGGATCGCTGAGGGTGTAAATTTCTGCGGCCAGGGACTTTTCTTGCTTGGTACATGGATGCTTCACAAGGCAGGTCTTAAGGATCTTGAGCTTGACAAGTAAAAGAATATGACGAATAATATTTTAAATCTTATTAAAAGAAAGCACGAGCTCACACCCAAGAGCGTTGGAGATTTTGCGACCTTCAAGGCAAAAGGAATGACCTTTGTTTGCGAAGCGTTTGACGCGGAAGGACTCGGTCACGTTTCGATTATGCGTGCGAAGGGCTTTTTCGGTCTTATGAAAATGGACACGCTTGTTATTGCCCCCACTCAAAAGGATCTTCCGCTGCTTTCTTACGACAGAATATATGCCATGGATAATGATACGCTTATCATTGAGCTTTATGACACGATGGGTGAGAATAAGGGTGATCTTTCAAGCATAGCTGATATCAAAAGAAGATATGATCATTTGCCCGAGAGATTTGCCGAGGGTGAAGAGCCCAAGCACTGGTATGACGATATTCGTCTGCCGGAGACGACCTCCAAAAAGGGAAAAAAGGCGACCGCTGTTGACTTTGATAAGTACACTATTGATTATGTTTCAAGATATCTTGCGCTTGACGGCGCCGCTTGTGACAGCGCCGAGAAGATAGCGCGCACTGAAGTGTATGCGAGCGGTCTTATCACGCAGGGCGGCCCTGCGACCGACGTTTTCAAGCAGGAATTCGGTGAAGAAAAAACGAGCGAGATAATTAAAAAGGTACTTTTTGGAACTAAATAGTAAACAAAAAATCAAGGAGCGTATAGTGTTCCTTGATTTTTGCTAATTGAGATTATTACCGTCAGTATATAAAAATGGGCAAACGTTCCTGCCAAGCTGCTTTTTATCAAAATTCACACTTTTTATACCAAATTTTAACAAAAAAATAAAATTTTTATATAAAAATATATTTACAAAATCAGAAAAAAATGTTAATATGTATTTGTAATCGTGTTGTTTGTATTTTGAATTTTTATCACACGGTATAAAATCGTTTAAAGAGGTTAGTAATGGATCGCAACATTAACATTTTTTTGTCCTCAGATCTTATTTCAATTCTTAAAAAGAGTCGTTCGGCTCCGATCGTTTCCATTGTGCTGGACGGGAAGAGATTTTATGACTTGACTGTAACTGAGCCATTGATATCTTTGCGACTTTCGCATGGCGCGCATACGATGGCTATTTCTTGTACCATTGAGGAGATCTGTGTTGTATTTAATTACAATTCGAAATTTGACCTTACGGTTGATGACGATTTTTCCGTTGAAATATATAAGGCAGAAAGAGAGTATAAGCTCCTTGCGCGAAGGCTGCTTGATTTTTCAAGAGAGGAGCTGACATGCCTATCGGCTACCTTTGATCGTACGGTTACGAATGACAAGCCCTATGGCGAGGGCGCTCCGCGCACGGAAGTGAAAATAGACAGAAGTTACAGAAGAGGAATTACGCTTCATACTTGTCTTATTTTCCTTACGTTTGGTGTCTATTATGCATACTGGGTATACAAGACGACCGTTTTTACCAATTATGTGGAATACAAGCCCCAGCGAAGTCCAAAGAAAATGACGATTTTGTGTACTCTTGTTCCATTTTATTTTTTGGCATGGAATCTTGAAACTGCTCAAAGATTGGATAAGATGGCAGCAGAGATGGGGATCAGCTCCGACCTTGAAACCGTTTGGCAAGTCGGTTCGTTTTATTTAGCTTTTGCGATGCCTACCTTCTTTCAAAGAAAAATCAATCAGATTGTTCGCCGCGTAATACTAAGGCAAAGAAAACAATTGAGAATGAAAAATACAGGCGCGTGATTTCATCACGCGCTTTTTCTTTTACGCTCCGTTGACAAGCATTGAAGCACTTGCAGATATTATTTTATTATTTAATAAATCGGGATTTATCGGTGTGTTAGCAAAAACTCAATTAGCCTTCCCCAGCGGGGAAGGTGGCGGAATGCGCCGCAGGCGGTCCCCCTTCTCCGGCGGAGAAGGCGAAGTAATCGATAAATCTAAATTTGAAGCATAAGAATAAAACATTTTTACCAAACAAGCGTTTGTATTTTTGTTTAAAACTGCCTTTGAAAAAATAATAAAAATATGATAAAATATTATTGTAAAAGTTTATTTTTTAGGGGTGGTTATAGTTTTGGATATTAACGTAATAAAAACGGCGATAGTTGAGCTTTATGAAAAAAGTGTTGAAATACACGTTGATGTTAATTCCACAAGACCAAAAATCCACGTGGAAAATGCACCTGCTAAAATAACGGGTGTTTATAAAAATCTTTTTACGATTGAAACTTTGGAAAACGGGCTTAAAAAAACATACACCGTTCAATACACCGATCTTTTTATCGGCAAGGTAAGAATAAAGGAATTGGAAAAAGCACTTTGATGTCAAAGTGCTTTTTTTGTGATATAATTGGTTTAATGACTACTAATGGGAGAAAAGACATGAAAATTGCAATAATTAACGGAAGCCCAAAGGGAAAGTACAGCATAAGCTTTCTAAATTGCTTGCATACTGTCTTGACACAAAGCACACTTGCCCGCAGAATTTTCTCGGCATTGGCGGTATGAAGATCTTCCGCGACCTTATTTGGCAGATGCGCGGAATGATGAAGGCGGACCACAAGTTCTATAAGGAGCACGGTCATTATGACTTCCCACAAAAGAAGTGGTATAAGGCGTATATGATGTACCCCATCGGCTGGCTTCTTTCAAGCGAAAAGATGCTCTCAAAGATCGGCAACAAGATGAACGAGGGTATGATTGCTCCTTATAACAAAATGTTTGAAAAGATGGATAAAAAGAGCAAAAAATAAAAAAAGAGGGCAAAGCCCTCTTTTCTTATGCCAATTTGAAGTTGAATTCTTTTTTGAGTGTGTCGGAAAGCTTTTTGACGGGAAGGCCGACAACGTTGAAATAGTCGCCTTCGATTCCATTGATCCAAAGGGAAGCGTAGCCCTGGATCGCATATGCACCTGCTTTGTCATAAGCTTCGTCGGTGTCAAGATATTTTTCAACATCAGTCTCATCAACCGTGTCAAAGAAAACTGTTGTGCTTTCACCGGTAACAACGGTTTTTTCTTTTGTTATAAGCGCAATTCCGCTTATAACGAAGTGTGGCTTGCCGGAAAAGGCAAGTATCATTCGTTTTGCATCTGCGCGATCGAGGGGCTTGCCCATTATCTCGCCGTCGGCAGAAACCACAACTGTGTCGCAGGCGAGAATAATTTGATTTTCATCCAATATTCCTTGGTTTTCAAGTAGCGCGCGAACGGCATCTCCCTTGCGAAAAGCAATTTCTTCAACGTATTTTCTTCCGTCGGTTTCACTTGTGTGCTCGTCCGTTTCGCAGGTGATTATATTGAATTTCACGCCGAGGTTTTCAAGAATTTCTTTTCTTCTTGGTGATTTTGATGCTAAAATTAAGTTCATAGTTTTTTCCTTTATATTATAAATTGGGGTTTATGTGGAAGATGAAAAAGTTAGTTTTCTTTTGTAATGGACGCACCGTGTGCGTCCGCACGTTTACTTCAACTAACATCCCCATAAATCAAAATTTGAAAAGCTTGTAATCGGATTTTTCATCCATAAATTCTATAATATCTTCCACGGCAGCCTCTACATCATAGGGATGCCAATGCGTACCCATTGTTTGTTCATTATTTAAAACATCCATTACAAACATTGATTTGCACGCATATAATTGAATTATTTGTCCGTGAGCTTTGCCGACAATTATAGGGCAGTCGATTGTAAAGCTTTCATCCCATGAGAATGTGGTTGTCAAAATCAAATCATATCTATTCTTAAGCTGTTGATAAACAGCAAGAACATCATTATCTGTAATATCAAACACTTTATTATCCTCATTTCGTTTACCTGATTTATTATATCACAAAAAACTACAAAAGTAAATAGGACGGCTTGATTTTCAAGCCGTCCTTTGTTATTGTTTGATTATTCTTCGCCAGTTTCGTCGCCGTAGCCGTCGTCGCCAACGGATTCCTCGTTATTTATGGGAGAGTCGTCAAGCGTCGTGCCTTGTGGTGCATTCATCATTCTTTCGCGCTCCTCTTTTTCGCGGCGAAGCTCCTCTTCGACCTTGCGCTGCTCTTCCTCGTCTGCCTTGAGCTTTGCTTCGTTTTCCTCGCGGCTCTTGCGCTCCTTTTCTCTTGCTATCTCGTCGATCTCATCAAACGTGAGGTCGTTTTCCATAGCTGCCTTGAACTGATCGCCGTCCATAAACTCTGTTTTCAGAAGGTAACCTGCTACAAGGTGGAGCTTGTCAATATGCTCTGAGAGTATCTTCTTACATTCCGCATAAGCGCTTTCGATGATCACGCGCACCTCGTCGTCGATCTCTGCTGCGATCTTTTCGGAATAGTTTTTATTATTATTGAAATCTCTGCCAAGGAACACCTCCGTATCGGAGTGACCTGAGCCGTAAAGCACCGTGCCGAGCTTTTCGCTCATACCGTAGCGAGTTACCATATTGCGAGCGACCTTAGTTGCCTGTTGAATGTCGCCCGAAGCGCCTGTGGAGATATCGTCAAGTATAAGCTCCTCTGCAACTCTGCCGCCCATTGAAAGAATGATGGATTCAAACATCTGCTTCTTGGTCGACGTCATCGTATCTTCCTCGGGAATGCTTACCGTCACACCGCCATAGTTACCGGAGGGAACCGTGGAGATGAATTTAACGGGGTCTGTATGCTCACAGTAGTAGGAAGCAACCGCGTGACCTGCCTCGTGATAAGCGGTGAGCTTATTATCCGCCTCGGTTCTGATCTTTGATTTCTTCTGAGGACCGAGAAGTATCTTCATATAGGATTTTTCGATATCCTCCATGCCGATAAGCTGCTTGTCGTTCTTTGCCGCGTGGAGTGCCGCCTCATTAAGAAGGTTTGCAAGGTCTGCGCCTGTAAATCCTATCGTGCTTTGCGCAATCTTGTGGAAGTCAACCGTGCTTTCCATAGGCTTTGTTCTTGCGTGAACCTTAAGGATCTCCTCGCGTCCCTTGATATCGGGGTAGCCAACTCTTACCTGACGGTCAAAGCGACCGGGACGGAGAAGGGCAGGATCAAGAATATCTGCGCGGTTTGTTGCCGCCATAATGATAATACCCTCGTGTGTGCCAAAGCCATCCATTTCAACAAGGAGCTGGTTAAGCGTTTGCTCTCTTTCGTCGTGTCCGCCGCCAAGGCCTGCGCCGCGGTGACGTCCAACTGCATCAATTTCATCGATAAATATGATAGCTGCGGGAGCCTTTCGTGCCGTGTCGAAAAGGTCACGAACACGGCTCGCACCAACACCGACGTACATTTCAACGAAGTCAGATCCGCTCATTGAGAAGAAGGGAACACCTGCTTCACCCGCAACTGCCTTTGCAAGAAGTGTTTTACCCGTTCCGGGAGGGCCCACAAGAAGAACACCGTGGGGGATCTTTGCGCCAAGACGCGAGAACTTCTGGGGATCTTTAAGAAATTCAACTATCTCAACAAGCTCTTCCTTTTCCTCCTCTGCGCCCGCAACGTCTGCAAAGGTAACCTTGTTTTTATCATTTGTGGGAACGTGTGCCTTCGCCTTGCCGAAGTTCATCATTCCGCCGCCGGGATTTTTATTCATCTGTCTTACCATATAGAACACGAAAAAGCCCATAGCGAGTGTAAGAAGCACTGAGGGGAGCATTGAGATCCACCAAGGATACTCAGCAAGGGGCTCGTATTCGTATTTTACAAGGTTTGCATTGTTTTCATATTTTTCAAAGGAATCTCTGAAAATATCAACGTCGCGAAGCTTATAGCTTATTTTTTCGGTCTTAAGATCCACGACGTCCTCGGGAGTGAGCACGCCCGCCTTATCGGTCTTATAGATCACTATAGTGAGTACGTTTGAGTTTGATACCTCAAATTCCTTAACTCTGTCCTCTTTAAAATATTGCATTACGTCGCTGAAGCTCATATCCTCCTTGCTTGACGGTGAACCAAGCATAGCAAATACCGCAATAAAGATGGCTGCGATAAGAACGACGTAAAAAACAATTACCTTTGCATTATTCTTCATTAATTACCTCCGAACTGTATATAAAACGTTAATCTTCAAATTTTACTGTGATGCGAAAGAAATCTTCACCACTGTTTATTTTATCCGTTTTTATGCGGTCGCAAACCGCAACTGACGGAATCCACAAAATTTTGTTATCTGAAACGAGAATAGGGAGCTTTTTTCGCCTCTTGAGAGGGATCTTTTTTTCGTTTATCAGTTTTTTTACTTTTTTATTCATTTTACCCGCGGTGATGACGTCACCCTCTGCTCGTGAGCGAAAATGCGCATCGCTTCTGATAAGATCGCATTTCACATCGAGGTAAAGCGAGCCGACGGGGGCATCTTCTGCGGGATTCTTTTCAATATTAATAATTACGCCCGCGCACGCGAGAGTTTTACCCTCACGAAAGGGAACGTTAAAGCCGTCCGTTTCCTCATTATTGCCCTCGTGGACAAATATGATTTTGCCGTTTTCAATTTGCGCGCAAGATCTTGCGGGCAGTGACAGCGACGAGTGCGGCTCTGCGCGCTCTGCAAGTGCAATAACGCTTTCTATATGCACGCGTTCAAGGGTTGCTCCCGTTTCTTCCTCAAAAAGAATTGAAAGCACGCGCGCCTGAACTGCGGCGAAAAGCTGATTGAATTTGTCAAGCGGAATACCGTCAAGACATTCAATCTCAACAAACTCAAGCGCATTTACGTAAATATATTCATCTGCCTCGCTTGCGCTTTCGGCAAGACGTGCAAAAGCACCGCAAAGATTTGGCTGAAGCTCACGGAGCTTTGGCAATATTTCGTGTCTGATAGCGTTTCTTTTATAGCTTGTGTCTGAATTTGTGCTATCTGTCACAAATTCAACGCCGTTTTCATCACAATAGGAAAGAACGTCCTGCCTTTCAGCCTTGAGAATGGGGCGCACGAGATACAAATTTTCCGAAAATGAACGGCAGGGCTGTATTCCGCGAAGCCCGCTGACGCCGCTTCCGCGAAGGATGTGGAGCAAAATGCTCTCGACCTGATCCTCGGCGTGATGAGCCGTAACGAGAATGGGAATATCGTTTTCGCGCATTATTTTTTCAAAAAACGTGTATCTTTGCTCTCTTGCCTCGGCTTCAATGCCGTTTCCGTTTTTCTTTGCGAGAGAGGGAATGTCTGCTTTTTTTAGATAAAAGGGAACACCGTACTTTTTTGCAATCTTTTTGCAAAATTCCGCATCACGGTCGGCTTCTTCACCTCTTATACCGTGGTGAAAATGAGCCGCATGAACGGCAAAGCCGTTTTTCTTGCCTTCCTCTGCAAGTAAATGCAAAAGCGCGCTTGAATCCGCGCCGCCCGAAAAAGCAACGAGCACGGGCGCATTCTTTGAAAGACCCGCAAGAGCTTGAGGGGAGAGATATGAAATTTTATTTTCCGTCTTCATTTTTCTCCCCCTTGTGTGTTTATTCCTCGATATTATCTGCGATAGTTCTGAATTTGGTGTACTGACCGATCCAGCCCATCTTAACCGTGCCCGTTGAGCCGTGACGGTTCTTTGCGATAATTACCTCTGCAATATTTGCGGCGTTGCTATCACCGGGCGCTGCATCTGTCTTATAGTATTCGTTTCTGTAAAGGAACATTACAACGTCCGCGTCCTGCTCGATAGCACCCGAGTCACGAAGGTCGGAAAGCATGGGCTTTTTATCAGTTCTTGATTCAGGTCCACGAGAAAGCTGAGCGCAGCAGATGATCGGAACTCCAAGCTCCTTCGCCATAATTTTAAGCGAACGTGAGATCTCTGCAACCTCTTGAACGCGGTTGTCGATTCTTCTGTCACTCTGCATAAGCTGAAGATAGTCAACTATAACAAGACCAAGATTGTCAACTCGGCGAAGCTTTGCCTTCATCTCGGTAACTGTAAGACCGGAGGTATCGTCGATAAGAATATCACAGGAAGCAAGGCGTGAGCTTGCGTCTGCGATCTTCTCCCAGCTATCGCTTGAGAGCTTGCCCGAGCGAAGCTCGTGGCTGTCAACAAGCGCTTCACTTGAAAGAATACGTGAAACAAGCTGCTCTGCGCTCATCTCAAGTGAGAAAACGCAAACCTTTTTCTTTGAGCTTACCGCAACGTTTGTTGCGATATTGAGCGCGAATGACGTTTTGCCCATACCGGGACGC
>CAZLIB010000026.1:0-10832 GCA_964559465.1 uncultured Lachnospiraceae bacterium | reverse complement strand
TAAGTACTTTATTTCTTCTCTTGCGAGTCATCATCGCGCCTTTAACTCTTGCCATTTTTCTATCCTCCTAATAAATTCGCTTAAATTATTTCTGAATGAGTGCTCTGTAGTTTGCAGCCATAGCGTCGCTAAGGTATGCATTTTCTCTACCCTGTCTGAGTGCCTTACCTGTCTTCTTACCTGTCTTATGACGGCGGAAGCAGTGGTTGAGCTTAACCTTACCTGTGCCTGTTACAGAAAATCTTTTAGCGGAAGCCTTATGTGTTTTAATCTTTCCCATTGTTTTATCTCCTTTGATATTCACCCCGGTCACCCGAAGTATGATTTTTATTTTCAGGTCAAAGACCTTATTGTGTACTGCTTATTTCTTTGTAGGTGAAATCACCATACTGAGAAGCCTGCCGTCAAGAACCGGCTTTTTATCAACCGTTCCGAGCTCTTCACAGGATACGCGGAATTTCTCCATAATCTCTGCTCCAAGTGCCTGATGAGCCATTTCTCTGCCCTTAAAGCGAAGAACCACACGAACCTTATTGCCGGCAGACAAAAATTTGTGTGCATGCTTAAGCTTCGTTTCAAAATCGTGAGTGTCGATACGGCAGGAGAGCTGAATTTCCTTAAGCTCAACCGTTTGCTGCTTTTTCTTAGCCTCTTTTTCCTTCTTCTCACGTTCAAAGCGGAATTTTCCGAAATTCATAATTTTGCAAACGGGGGGATTTGCATTTCCCGTCATCATAACGAGGTCAAGACCGTCGTTATATGCCATTCTGAGCGCCTGCTCAGTGCTCATAATTCCAAGCTGTTCTCCGTCTGCGCCGATAACTCTGATCTCCTTTGCGTCGATCTGCTCGTTCGTCAGCATTTCTTTTGCGTTAGCGATGGGTAAACACCTCCAAAAAAATAAAAGTCGTACGCAGATTTCTCCCGTACGACACACCAAGCCCATTATGGCTTTAATATCAAAAATATCAACACAAGCGCACTTAGGTGGCAGGGTGAGAACGGGGAGTTCTGCTTCATTACTGATGTATTCTACCACAATAGTGCGCTTTTGTCAATAGGTTTTTCAAAATATTTTTCACTCTTTTTATCTTGACTTTTATTGCAAATATTTTCTCTCCTCCATCTTGAAATGAAGCATGTTTTGTGCTAAAATAATTAATATATTAATTAAATGGAGAAAATATGCAAAATTTAAACGATAGATACTTAAGAGCAAAGAGAGCCTTGTTCGATAAGGTTTACAGCGGCTTGAATGCCGAGCAGAGAAAAGCGGTGTTCGCCGTTGACGGCCCACTGCTTATTCTTGCGGGTGCGGGAAGCGGCAAAACGACCGTGCTTGTCAGAAGGATCGCCTTCATTATTAAATACGGCAACGCATACGAAAGCAATTACATTCCCTTTGACGTTGACGAGAACGAGGTCGCTCGCCTTGAAAACGCGATCAGCCTTACAAGCGAAGAGATACTTCCTCTGCTCGATCAATTCGCATCCAACCCTTGCGCGCCCTGGCGAATGCTTGCCATCACCTTCACAAACAAGGCGGCGGGTGAGATAAGATCGAGAATAAACGCTCAGCTTGGCGACGCAGATATCGCAAACGCGATATGGAGTGGTACTTTCCACTCGATCTGCCTTAGAATACTTCGCGCTCACGGTGACAAGATCGGATACTCAACGGGCTTTTCCATATACGATCAGGACGACAGCAAAAAGGCTATCACAGCGTGTATGAAGGATCTTGATATAGATACGAAATCATTACCCGTAAAAAGCGTACAGAACACGATATCGCGCGCAAAAGACAAAATGATAACTCCCGAGGCATTTTATGCCGAGGCCGGAAATGACTACCGCTTGAAGCAGATAGGCAGAATATACGAGGCATACCAAAATCGCCTTTACGCGTCGAATGCGCTCGATTTTGATGATATTATTATGCAAACGGTAATTTTGCTTCGTAAATTTTCCGAGGTGCGTGAATATTATCAAAACCGTTTTAGATACGTTTGTGTTGATGAGTATCAGGACACCAACGAAGCGCAATTCGCACTCACTGCACTCCTTTCGGGCGGCTTCAACAACATAATGGTAGTCGGCGACGACGATCAGAGCATTTATAAATTCCGCGGCGCGACCATTGAGAACATTCTCAACTTTGACAAGACCTTTCCAAATGCAAGAATTATCCGTCTTGAGCAGAACTATCGTTCAACGCAGAATATTCTTGACGCGGCAAACGCGGTCATCAGAAATAATACGGGAAGAAAGGGCAAGACTCTTTGGACCGACGCGGGCGAGGGTGAAAGGATACACGTGAAAAAAGTGTTCGATCACAACGAAGAGGCTCGCTATATCGCAGATAAGATAACAAAAATGGTCGGCGAGGGCAGATCCTTCCGTGATTTTGCGCTCCTTTACAGAAACAACGCGCAATCAAGCACCATTGAGCGCACGTTTGCCAAAAGCGGTATTCCCTATCGCATCATCGGCGGCGTTCGCTTTGCTGACAGAAAAGAGATCAAAGACATCGTTGCATATCTGCAGCTTATCCAGAACCATAACGACGACGAGCGCCTTGTTCGTATAATCAACGAGCCAAAGCGCAAGATCGGCGACCGAACGATAGAGGGAGTGCGCGCCATAGCGCGCGAGCAGGGCTGCTCAATGTTCAAGGTGCTTGAAAACGCCGATAAATACGTTGCGCTTTCAAAAAGTGCGGACAAGCTGAAGGATTTTTCCGAGCTTATCAACTACCTTACCGCACTTATTTCAAGCGTTTCGCTTGAAGCTCTCATCAATCAGGTTATGGATAAGACGGGCTACCGTCAGATGCTCATTGCAGCAGGAGAGGTTGAGCGCGACAGACTTGAGAACCTTGAGGAATTTCTCACGGGCGCCATCGAATATGAGAACAATTACGTTGACGACGGCTCATACACGAGCGTGCTTGAGGGCTTTATGGAAGAAACCTCGCTCGTAGCAGACGTTGACCGATACGACGAAACGGCGGACGCAGTCGTTCTTATGACTGCTCACAGCGCAAAGGGACTTGAATTCCCCTACGTTTTCCTTCCCGGTATGGAAGAGGGTCTCTTCCCCTCTATGCAGTCGATAACGTCAACCAACGCCGAGGTAGAGGAAGAGCGCAGACTTGCTTACGTTGCGATAACGCGAGCTAAGACCGAGCTTTTCATCGTTCACACCAATCAGCGTATGCTCTACGGCAGAACGCAGTTCAATCCCGAATCGCGCTTTCTCAAGGAGATACCCGAGGAGCTTATCGAAAGAGAAAGATCCCCCTATGACAAGCCCAAAAAGTCGCTTTATTCTTACTCTGATTCAAGCTTCAGCGCGCGTCCCGTTTACGACACGCTCACTATAAATGCCGCGCCCAAGAAAAGCGCGCCCGCATCTTCTGCAAAAGAGGTGCTTTCCGCAGGTGACAGAGTGTTTCACGCAAGCTTTGGCGAGGGCGATATTCTGAGCGTCAAGAGAATG
The DNA here is from genome assembly GCA_964559465.1 of uncultured Lachnospiraceae bacterium. Lineage (GTDB taxonomy): Bacteria > Bacillota > Clostridia > Oscillospirales > CAG-272 > RGIG4608. Next base: position 7,331 of record CAZLIB010000026.1, on the reverse strand, counting down.
GGCGCAGATTGGCTCTACGAGGTCGTTTTCGACAAGGTCGGAACGAAAAAGCTTATGGCGACCTACGCAAAGCTAAAGAAAATATAAAACAACCCCGACGGATTTTCCGTTGGGGGTCATTTTATATAATTACATATCAAAGCTATTGATTTTTCTGGTTACGTAGTTGAGCATTCTGCGCTGAATGTAGCTTGCGTTTTCATCAAGGAAAGCGGCAGCCTCGCCAACACAGCTCTCACCCGAAAGACGGTACATATTGAGCGCGCGAGCAAGCTCGTCGTCGCCGTTTCTCACAAGACATTCCTGAATGTCGGCAAAATCAACGTCGGGAAGCTCAAAGAACATCTTCCAAGCCTTTTTGGAGTGGTGTACCTGACGGTCGGAGAGCATCTTGTAAGCAAGAAGCACCTTGAACGCGCACTCCTTGCCGAAAACCTCCTCGCCCGCAGAGAAAACACTGTTCTTCCAAAGCGCAACGGGTGAGCCGAACGCGTCGATTACAAATTTGTTCATCTGCTTATCGATAATATCAAACGTAAGCTCCTCAACCGAAATTCCCTTTTTCTTGCCGTTGGCATTAAGGAAATAGTTTAGGGGCTTTTTCTTTGAACCGTCCTTACTTGGAGCAACCTTGAACGTGTCCATATAAGCAAGGTAGCCGACCATTGCAGCAAGTGCGACAAAAAGGACGGAAACCAAAATGAGCACTACCTTGGTATATGTACCCTCGGTATTAAGTGAAAAAACTGCGGTAAGTGCCGCAAGCACAAGTGAAACTCCTGCCGCAGCCCATAAAAGTATATTAACTGTCTTATTTTTATTCATAACACATCTCCATAAAGTTTTTCATTAGTTCATTTTAACACATTTATTTACTATTTTCAATAGTAATTTTATCTTTTTTTGTCATTTCAAATCGTATTTTTTATATTCCACGCCAAAATAAATATTCATTTTGTCAAGATAAGCTTCAAAATCGCTCATATTGAGCAAATCAAAATCGGTAAAGCTCACCTCACACTCGGGCTTAAGGTTTAAGAATATATCAAAATTCTCTTTGGGCGCTCGTCCATCAGAGCCAAAAATCAGATAGTCACTCTCAAAAATGTATTCATCAAAGACACCGGATTTTTCAAGATAACTGCTAAAATACGGTCTTTCAATAACAGTTATTCTCTTTTCGTTTTTAGCAAAGCTGAGCGCAACGCTCGGATGTGTAATACCTGCGATATAGGCGCGGTCACTTACAACGAGCTTTCCGTCAAGTATATCAAGCTTTTCGTTGGCTTCGTAGATATACACGCTAACTCCTTGATCTTCAAGCACGCGGATTATCGTTCGCATTATCAGCCCCTCATCATAGGTCTGTGGCATCGGCAAAAGCACCGAATGTATCTTAAAATTCTTTACAAGTCGCTCAAGTGATATAGCGTGATAGCTATGATAATGCGTCAGCACAATGCCGTCTATTTCGGTAAAGCAGTTCTCCTTTGCAAGCAAAACACTATCATAAAAGCCGCCATAGCGACCGTTTGAGGCATCGCATATATACACTTCGTCGGCCGATGAAAGCACAAGCTTATCTCCAATAAGGAATTCCGCACTTACGCTTTCTTTTCTTGTGTTAATATATACAAGAACATTAAAACTGAAAAGCACAGCGAACACTACGCAAGGAAGCGATATGAGCCATTTTCTGCGCACCTTGAATGCAAAGAGCATCAGTGATGCAAAAAACAGTGCAAAAACAAGAATCTCTGTGCCGGGATATTCAAGCGAGAGCATTACTCCCTCAATATCCGACACCCACGATACCAAAGCAATCATAATCGAGCCTACGATATCTGCCAGCGCGGCAAATGCAAAACAAAGAACTCTTATTTTTGAGAAGCAGAGCGTTATGATCGAAAGTATCATAAAGCACTCGCAAACGACTCCCATAAACAGATTGGTAAAGAAGGTGGCAAGCGACACCTCACCAAAATATATCATAACCACGGGCAAGGTGCAAACGAACACACAAAGCGATGCTATAAGAGAAAACAATAGCTCGCGGAGCACTGAAATCATACAGATTTTTATTTTTTTGCCCCCAACACTCTTTTGAAAAAGCTTGAGCTTTGCTCTTATCATCGTAGCAGAGATTATACCAAACGTAGAAAGAACCGAGAGCTGGAGCCCAACGTCAAGCATAGCCGCAGGGCTTAATGCGCAAATAACGAATGCCGCGGTGAAAAGCGAGGTTAGCGCATCGCGTCTTTTCCCAAGCAAGAATGAGAGATACATCACCCAAGTCATAAGCATAGCACGGCAGGCGGAAAGCAAAAAGCCAGTAAGCGCGATATAGAAAAACGAAAGAGCGCCAAGCATCACTATTCTTATTTTCATAGGAACAAGAAGCTTTTTTAGAATGTAATCAAGAATACCGACAAGTATAGCAACGTGCATACCGCTTAAGGCAAGCATATGATAAACGCCTGCGCGCTTAAAATCGCGAAGCGTATCGTCAGAGAGAAGCTCCCTGTTGCCAAGTAAGAGTGCGCTTGCAAGAGAGCCCGATTTTTTTGTCATATTTGCTTTGATAACTGCAGAAAGGCGCGAGTTGAGGTCGGCAAGCATTGGGCGCAAACGCCATTCTCTTGTCAGATATTCTATCTCCTCATCCTCTCCTATCTTACATAAAAGCGGATAATCATATTGGTTTTTATTATGAAGATGCGTAAATCCGTCATATTCGTTAAGCGGTAACAGCGTTGCGTTACATTCAAAAAAGTCGCCGCGTGAAAGCTCAATCCGATAATCTGCCACAAGCACGACGTCGATAGCTGCTCCCTCTCCGTCAATGCTCTCAATTTTCACTACCATCTCAGAACGATAGTCCTCGTTCGCCGATACTGCAACGACAAATCCCGACACCGTATGCTCACCCGCATATTTTTCAACCCTGCGCTCATTTCCGTTCAAAAGCACTTGTGTATTAACTATTCCTGCAAGCGCGGCACAAATGGCAAGAATAAATATTAAATAAAAATTCCGCTTTTTTCTGCCGAATTTGCGAAAAATCAGATATATAGTGCCAAGAATTGCCAAAAATATCACAAAAATTTCAAAAGAATTCAAAAAGAATGAAAGTATTGAAAATGCTATGAAAATCAAGGAAATCCACACAAAATATCTCTTTGAAAATGCGTTCATAAGCACCCCGAAAAAAAATTTTTTTAAATTAATTGTTGACAAATCATCAAAAACTATGTATAATGTCTACGTACGGATTTTGAAATGCATATCTTTTGCATAAATATACCGATCCATACATACTTAACGAAGATTTATACACAATTTAAGGAGATTGCTATGTTTGAAAAAGTAAAACAGATTCTTATGGATGAGCTTCAGGTTGAAGAAAACCTTATCACTCTTGATGCTGAGCTCGCTAACGACCTCGGTATCAACTCCATCGAGCTCGCTGACCTTGTTATGATTTGTGAAGATAAGTTCGATATCGAAATCAGCGATGATAATATCGGTCAGTTCGTTACAATTCGTGACGTTGTTAACTATCTTGAAACACTTTGATTAAACAAACAAAATAAAACGACCTGTTATGCTTTGGCATTGATACAGGTCGTTTTATTTTTTGCACATTATCTTCTCTCCTTAAAAAAGCTTGAGAGAAGCTCCCTGCTCTCCTCCTCACACAGTCCTATCTCTGCCTGTACCTTATGAAGCAGAGGGTATGAATTGAGATTCAAAATACTTCCAAATGCACCTGAATTTGCATCCTTGAGCGCGAAATAGAGCTTTCCGATCCTTGCGTTCAGTATCGCTCCGGCACACATAGTGCAAGGCTCAAGAGTAACGTACATTTCACAATCCGAAAGACGCCATCTGCCAAGCTTGGCACACGCACGCTCGATCGCAAGTATCTCCGCGTGGGCTGTAGCCAGTGATGCAGACTCTCTCTCGTTATACGCCTCGGCGATGATCTCGCCGTCCTTCACGATAACTGCTCCCACAGGAACGTCGCCCGCGTTGTAGGCAACACGCGCGTTTTCAAGTGCTTTTAACATAAAATCATTTTGTATCATAGCTTTGTACTCAAATAAATATAATAGATCATTATAAAAACGGAATAGACGGTAAACAGTACGATACCGACCGAGAAAAAACCCGAAATTCTTTCAGAAATTGAGAGAGGCAAGACCTCGTTACCATTCTCATCAGGCTTCATACGAAGCTTTTGAATAAAGCTTCCCTTTTTAAGTATACCAACAAGCATAACGACGAGCGACAGCAGCATCACCGTCCAAATAAGCATATCACTATAGGAAATATAGGCGTTATAAACGCTTGTCTCACACGCCTCGTAGATAATATCTCCGAGTGCGGAGATGCCGTTGTTAAGAAAATGAAGTAATATGGGAAAGGCAAGGCTTTTCGTTTCAACGTATACCCAACCGAGCAAAAGTCCCGCGATAAAGGTATAAAGCAGCTGCTCGATATTTGAGTGCATAAGCGCGAAAAGCACAGCGCTTGCAACGACCGCAGTCCCCTTTCCGTAAACCGTGAGAGATCTGCATATCGTACCGCGGAACAAAAGCTCCTCGACGAATGCGGGAATTATTGCAGAATATGCAAAATAGATCACCATTTGATATGTGTGATCAAGCTCGACAGACCAGAAATACTCCTGTGTGAAATCAGAATAATCAAGAAACGCGTTCACGATGTAATAATTAAGATATGCCGCAAGCGTTATCGCGCCAAGTGAAAAGCCGATCATCAGTGCCGCCTTGGGCAGTGATACTGCCTCGCTTTCAACGGGCTCGTAGATCTCTTTTTCTGCATTTTTATTCATTTTATTAAATAACATCACAGGAGCAACAAAGCTAACGAAATATACAATACACTCGCCAAGACGCACGAAAAGGTCAAGCGCAGTGCTTTTTTCAAATGCACCCTCAATAAGTGAAAGCAGATATGCAAGCACCGTTATTAAGCCCTGATTAAATATAAGCGCTATTGCTATGCGATTCATAAGAGAACCGTATATTTTTATGTTTTGCTTTGTCACGATACTATTCCCCTATTTCATAGGACACGATATTGTCCTTTACAAAAACTATCTCGTGATCCTTGATATAAAATCTCGGAACGCGCTCGCCTATGGCGCATATCATCTCATAGCCGATAGTTCCGTTGTTTCTTGCAAGCTCGTCTGCGGTAATGACCTCGCCCTTATCTGCGCCGATAACGGTAATATAATCGCCCTCACGAACGCCCTTAGCGCCCGTAACATCAAGCATAAGCTGGTCCATACAAACTCTGCCCACGATATTTACTCGCTGACCTCGAACAAGCATTTGCGTGCCGTTTTCAGCATTTGATCGCCAGAAGCCATCGGCATAGCCAACAGGAACGGTGGCTATTTTTGTTTTTTTATCTGCAACGTAGGTGCAACCGTAGCTTACCGTATCGCCTGCGTCTATCTCTTTTATCATTGAAATAACTGATTTGAGGCTCATAACGGGCGTAAGCTCCTCACATCCGCGCACCTTATGTGACGGCGCAAGTCCGTAAAGCACAACACCTACTCTGACCATATCAAGATGGTATTCGGGGTATTCAAAGGTGGTGGCACTGTTTGCACAATGCTTTATTTCAAAGCTCACTCCGCGCGCTTCAAGCAGCCTCGCGGCGTTTATAAATCTTTCATACTGAACCTTTGTAAATTCCGCGCCGTCACTGCCCTCGTCCGCAACGGCAAAGTGCGTAAATATTCCCTCGGGCACAAGACCTGCCATACCGCAGACCTCTGCAACGTAGCTCACCATAGCTTCGCTATTGTGAATACAGTCAAAGCCGATTCTGCCCATACCCGAGTCGAGCTTTATATGTATCTTAACGCAAACACCCTCTGCCACGGCGCTTTTTGCAAGCTCCTTGGCATAGGAATAGGAAAATACGCTTTGCGAGATATTATTTTCTGCAAGAATGGACGCGCAGGATGCGGGTGTGTAGCCAAGAATGAGAATTGGCGCAGTTATGCCGTTATTACGAAGCTGCATTGCTTCTTCAATATTCGAAACGGCAAAAAAGTCAGCCCCAAGCCTTTCATAAAGCTTTGAAAGATACACAGCGCCGTGACCGTAAGCATTTGCCTTAACGACGCAGCACAGCTTTGTTTCCTCTTTCAGCTTGCTCCTTATGATATTGAAATTCTTTTCGGCAGCGTTCATATCTATCTCTGCCCAGAATCTTTTTCTTTTGGAAATATATTTATCCTTCAAGACCGCCGCCCCTTTCATATCATTATTCATAATATTTTATCACACCCCACTCAAAAAATCAATATTTAACAGTAAAATATATGCCCATTTTTTGAGTTTTGACAGTTTTCTGTCAGTCATAGAAGCAAAAAATGTGCTACAATAATATTGGGATAACGGATAGCGCCCGGAAAGGAGTTTAAATGACCTGGGAGATAGCGGTTGGAATGTTTGGCATAATCTCTGCATTTATTGCGGTTATGAACGTTGTTGTGAAGATCAACACCACTCTTTCAAAGCTTGAAGCAGCGGTAATTCAGCTTAAGGAATGTATGGAGCATCAGTCCGACAAGAACGAACATTTTTACACCGAACTTTCAGAGCACGAAAAACGGCTTGTGGTATTAGAAAGAGAATGGGGGATAGACAGATGAATATTGATTGGAAGAAAAAGCTTTCAAGCAGAAAGTTCTGGGTTGCAATTTCTGCCTTGATCGCCACGCTTTGCGTGCTTTTCGGTGTTGACGAGCTGACGGTTGAAAAGCTCACCGCCACCGTCAGTGCTCTCGGTGTACTTGCCGCTTATATTCTTACAGAAGGATATATAGACAGCAAAAATCTTGGCGGCTCATCTGACGACGGTTCAGAAGAATAATCAGGCGTGGCAGGGACTTTTTCGTCCCTGCCACAATATTTTTTAAATATTTCTTGACATTTTTTTACGCGTATGTTATACTGTTTCTTGATATGAAACGCCCTGACGGGAAGGAGTAGCCTGGCACAAGTCCAAAGAGAGCAAACGGTTGGTGCGAGTTTGCGGCAGACCCAAGTGAAGTAGTCCCCGAGCGGTCCTTGCGAAACGGCTTTTTAAGAAAGTAGCAAGGAACGGCTAATCTCCGTTATAGATGTTGAGTGCGCATTTTTCTTTGTGTAAAAATGCGAAATCAGGTGGTACCGCGTTCCCACGTCCTGATATTTCAGGCCGTGGTTTTTTTATTTGTTACCAATAAGTATTTTTAGAAAGCGAGGTTCAAGATATGAACAGCTACAACGAGCTTCCAA
>CAZLIB010000025.1:1436-10957 GCA_964559465.1 uncultured Lachnospiraceae bacterium | reverse complement strand
CCCCGACCTACTGCTTAGAAGGCAGTTGCTCTATCCGACTGAGCTAAAGGCACATTTTTGGAGCGAGTGATGGGAATCGAACCCACGCGACCAGCTTGGAAGGCTGGAATTCTACCATTGAACTACACTCGCATTTCAAACGCTCCATTATATTAACATAATTTACTTCCAATGTCAAGTGGTTTTTGTACTTTTTTTGAATTTTTTCGGAAATTTTACAAAAAGGATTGAAACCTATATTAAAATTTGATATAATTATAATAACGTTTACTGAAAGGTGATTTCTGTATGTTTGATTATTTGTCGCCTGACTTTTATTTCAAAAGATATAATGACATCAGCCCTGATTTTTTAAAGACCAATAATATAAAAACGTTGCTTATTGACGTAGATAACACGCTTGCACCGTATGAGCAGGCAGAGCCCGATGAGCATATTATGTCTTGGCTCAACTCACTTAAGAATAACGGCATTAAATTTGCCTTCATTTCAAATAACACAAGTGATAAGAGAATAAAGAGATTCAATGCAAAAATCGGCGCGCCCGCGTTTGCTAACAGTGGTAAGCCCTTTGCAGCAAAGAATATCGGACTTGCACTAAGCCAGCTTAATGCTGATAAGGCAAGCGCCGCGTTTATGGGCGACCAGATATTTACCGACGTTTGCGCGGGTAAATTCAACGGTATGAGGGCGATACTCGTTCCGCCTATAAAGGATAAGACGAATTTGTTCTTCCGTTTTAAGAGATCACTTGAAAAGCCCATTTTGAACCACTATTTCAAAAAGCAGGGAATTGTATAAATTGTGATTTATTGGGGGGGAGAAGATAGATGATTTGGATATAGGGTGGGATCCCCCTATAATCCAAACCTTTTATATACAACTCTACGGCTATTGCCGCGAAGCTGATTAAAAGCTTTTTGCTTCTTTTTCTCGAAAAAGAAGGCCTTTATACACTAACCATCTCCCCGACAAATCAAAAATTGAACTTATTAATTACTAACGAACATAAAGGAGAAAACTATGACACAGCTTAAAAGATTGCAAAGCATTATGACAGAGCAGGGTGTTGAGGGTATTTTGCTCAGCTCCACGCTTAATCAGAGATATATTTCAAATTTTAATTATGATGACGGTTATATCGTTGTTTTTCAGAATAAGGCATATCTTTTGACCGACTTCCGATACGTTGAGGCAGCAAATAATGAGGTTAATCACGACGATTTTGAGGTGGTTACACCCAAGGTGTCACACCTTAAATACGTTGCTGCTCTTGCTGAACAAAACGGCGTAAGATCGATGCTTGTTGAAGAAAGCTCGCTCAGCCTTGCACAGCTTTCTCATTTTGAAAAAGCGGCAGAGAATAAGGTGAGCTACGTTGGCGGCGCATCAGGCATTCTTACTGCTATGAGAATGGTAAAGACAACTGAGGAGCTTGACAATATGGCAGAGGCACAGAGAATTACCGACGCGGCTTTTGCACATATAGTAAGCGTTCTTCGTCCCGATATGACGGAGATCGACGTTGCACTTGAAATTGAGTTCTTTATGCGTAAAAACGGCGCCGAAAGAACGTCATTCGATACCATTGCGGTTTCGGGTACGGCTTCTTCAATGCCCCACGGCGTTCCGAGAAACGTTAAGCTCGAGCGCGGATTTCTTACGATGGATTTTGGCTGCGTTTATAACGGATACTGCTCCGATATGACGAGGACTGTTGTACTTGGCAAGGCAGATGAGGATATTAAAAAGGTTTATTATACAGTTCTTGAGGCTCAGACAAAGGCACTTGAAGCGGCGGCAAACGGCGAGCGCGGTTGCTATCGTCTTGACGAGATTGCAAGAGATATTATCAACGGTGCTGGCTATGAAGGCAGATTTGGTCACTCACTCGGTCATGGTGTTGGTATGTTCATTCACGAAAACCCCCGTCTTGCTCCCGGTATGGATAAGGGTGCGCAGCTTGTGACGGGTAACGTTGTAACGTTCGAGCCAGGCATCTATATTCCCGAAAAATACGGTTGCCGTATTGAAGATATGGCGGCTATTACAGATGATGGTATCCGCAATTTCACAAAGAGCCCCAAGGAGCTTATAGAGTTGTTCTGATATGATTAAGAAAAGTATAAGAATAAAGCTTACGTCGCTCCGTGAAGCAACCAACGACAGGTTCTTTGATAAGATGCTTGGCGACGATCTTGATGAGTTTGAGGACGAGGAGCTTCCCATTGATGAAGAACCTGAAGGTCCTATTGAAATGTTCTCGGAGGGTGAGCTGTATATCACCGACGAGCGTGTTATAATTGCCTATGACGAGAGCGAGCTTACCGGAATGGAGGGCTCGCATACGCAGGTACGCTTTGAGAGAAGCCACCCCGAGCTTGTTACGATGATGAGAAACGGCACGGTAAATACGATCCTCGTTTTTGAGGCAGGAAAGCGACACATATGCACCTATCAGACGGAGTTTATGCCGTTTGAAATATGCGTTTTTACAAAGGAAGTAAACAATACTTTGCTTGAAAACGGCAAAATAGAGCTTGACTATATCGTTGAGATACGCGGAGCACAGGCGGAGAGAACACAGTTCCTTATTGAGGTGTTTGAGGACTTGGATATAGTATAAATGAAATGATTTGCGCATAACATAACCTAAAAAAGTGAGGTTATGTTATGCGCATTTTAGTTGTTATTGGTACGCGCCCGGAGGCGATAAAGATGCTTCCGCTTGTGCTTCAATTAAAGAAATATAAGGAGCTTGAGACGCTAGTCTGCTTTAGCGGACAGCATACTTCTCTTGCAAATGAGGTGTTCGATTATTTCGAGATCGTACCTGATTTTTTGTTCGAAAATATATTCATAAACGGTCGAACACTTGGTGAGCTTACAGTGGCACTTCTTGATTATTTTGATGTCATTTTAAAGAAATGTAAGCCCGATGTCGTGCTTGTTCACGGGGATACCACGACTGCGTTTTGCGCGTCACTTTCGGCGTTTTACAATGAAATCAAAATAGCGCATATCGAGGCTGGTCTGCGCACCTATGACAAGAGTGCGCCGTATCCCGAGGAGTTCAATCGCGTGGCGATTGATGCGATGAGCGACCTGCATTTCGCGCCGACGGTACAAAATGCGAAAAATCTTGAAAAAGAGGGCAAAAAAGGTGCTTTTGTTGTGGGAAATACTGTTATTGATGCATTAAGATATACTTTAAACAGCAGTTTTTTCTCACCCATTCTTGATGAGGCGGGCGATAGAAAAATAGTTCTTATTACCACTCACAGACGGGAAAATATAGGCGAGAAAATGCGCTCTTCATTGCTTGGCGTTCGCGATATTTTTTTCTGTCGCGACGACCTTTTTGCAATTCTTCCTACGCACCCTAATCCTGCCGTAAGAGCAGTAGTTAGTGATGTACTTGGAGATGTCAAAAATATTAAGATTTGTGAGCCGCTTGCTATGTATGATTTTCACAACATTCTTGCCCGCTCATTTGCGGTAATTACTGACAGCGGCGGAGTTCAGGAGGAAGCGAGTTATCTTGGCGTGCCTGTTTTTTTACTTCGCGATGTTACCGAGAGGAGTGAGGCGGAGCAGTGTGGAAGTGTGTGTCTTGTGGGCACGTCGCGCGAAGGTGTTTCGCGTGAATTCTTGTGGGTGCTGGAGCACAAAGAGGAGCTTGAGAAAATGAAGCGCCCCTCACTTATCTTCGGCGACGGAACGGCAAGCGAAAAAATTGCGAAAAAGCTCTTGTCTTTATTGTAAAACGGTGGTATAATTAAACTGACCGTTTATGGTCAATTTCCGACAAGGAGAATGATGATGAAAGCTTTTGAACTAAAAAAAATGATAAATAATGGCAAATTTGACGCAAGGTTAGTTGCACTTTACGATGCAAATACTGTTGAAGATCAGAGGGAAAGATATCTTTCTGCACTTGATAGCTTTACAGGACTTTTCGGCGTTGACAGAGAAGTTAATATTTACTCTGTTTCAGGCAGAAGCGAGCTTGCGGGTAATCACACCGACCATAACAGAGGAAAGGTTATAGCGGCTTCAATAAATCTTGATATTATTGCTGTGGTTGCGAAAAACGGAACTGATGCTATAAATCTCAAGAGTGAGGGCTATAACATGCTCTCGATCTGCTATAATGAATTTTCAAATCCCAGTGAAAAGCATTTTGGTACGAGCGCTTCACTTATCGCAGGCATGTGTGCGGGATTTAAGCAAAACGGATATGCAATCGGTGGATTTGATGCTTATTGTACCTCAAGCGTGCTTCGCGGCTCGGGGCTTTCCTCAAGTGCGGCGTTTGAGGATATGATAGGCAATATTCTCAATCACGAGTTCAACGGTGGCGAGGTTTCAAACGTTGAAATTGCAAAGCTTGCACAGTATGCCGAGAACGTATTTTTTGGTAAGCCCTGCGGACTTATGGACCAGGTGGCGTGTGCTCACGGTGGAATGGTAGCAATAGATTTTGAAGATACCAAAAATCCTGTGATCGAAAGCATAGATTTTGATCTTACAAAGGCGGGCTACAATCTTTGTATTGTAGATACGGGTGGAAATCACGCAGATCTTACCGACGATTATGCCTCAGTTCCCGCGGAGATGAAAATGGTTGCATCATATTTTGAAAAGAGTGTTTTGCGCGAATGCAAGCTTTCTGATGTGCTTGAAAATGCAAGGGATATTCGGGCAAAGTGCGGCGACCGTGCGCTTATGCGTGCGATCCATTTTTTCCGTGAAAACGGACGTGTTGACAATATGAAGAACTCGCTTGAGTGCGGTGATCTTGAAGCATATTTTACAGGTGTTCTCGAATCAGGCAGATCATCGTTTAATTATTTGCAAAACGTATATACGACCAAAAATGTAAAAGAGCAGGGCCTTTCACTTGCACTTTGTCTTACTGAAGGATTTATGAAGGGAAGAAAAGGCGCATTCCGCGTTCACGGCGGTGGATTTGCAGGTACGATTCAGGCGTATGTAAAAGAAAATGACGTTGCGCAGTACCGCGCGCTTATGGATAGCGTTTTCGGTGAGGGCGCTTGTCTTGTGCTTCGCGTTCGTCCCGACGGAGCGATCAAGGTGAACTGATGGCGAATTATTCGATAACCTCGCTCTATTCGGGCTCAAAGGGGAATAGCGTACTCATTGAGAGCGATGGCGCGAAGATACTTATTGACGCAGGAAAGAGCGCACGTGCCTTATGTCTGGCTCTTAACGAGATAGGTAAGAGCATTGACGATATTGATGCTATCTTTATTACTCATGAGCATAGCGACCACGTTGGTGCACTGGAGGCGCTTCTGAAAAAACACCCGATACCCATACATATAGTTGAAATTTCGGCAAGAAAGCTCTTACTTCGCGGGCTGTCGGTATATAGTGACCTTATCTGCACATATCCGCCAATATTTTCGGTCCGGGTGGGAGATATGTGGGTGACGAGCTTTCCGATACCGCACGACAGCGAGTATTCGGTGGGTTACCGCATAGAGATAGGGGATAGCCGCATCGGCTACGCGACAGACATCGGCCACGTTACCGACGAGATAAGGGATGCACTTTGCGGTTGCGAGAGCGTGGTGCTTGAATGTAATCACGACGTGGAGATGTTAATGAATGGGAGATATCCCTATGACCTTAAATTGAGGATAAGATCAAATCGCGGGCATCTTTCAAATAATGCCTGTGCGGAATTTGCAAGTGACCTATGCCTTGTTGGGACAAAAAATATACTTCTTGCCCATCTTAGCGAGGAGAACAATGATCCTGACATAGCTTATGATACGGTGTGGAGCGCTATAGCCGATGAGAGCATAAATTTGAAGGTCGCTTCACAATATGAACCAATAAAATTGATTTGAGGAAAGAGAATGTTAAACGTTAAAATATACGTAACGGGAACTCTTAAGGAGCAATATTATAAGGACGCGATTGCGGAGTACAAAAAGCGTCTTAATGCTTACTGCAGGCTTGAAATAATTGAATATAAGGAGTGCAAGCTGCCTGAAAGTCCTTCCGAAAAGCAAATAGAGCAGGCGTTGACAATTGAAGGTGAGAGGGTACTTGCGGATATTTCTTCAAGAGCTTATAAGATTGCGATGTGCGTTGAGGGCAAGCAGCTTTCAAGCGAAGAGTTTGCGGAGAAATTGGACTCCATCGCAACTACTAATGGCGAGGTTGCATTGATCATTGGAAGCTCGTTTGGGCTCTCTGATGAGGTCAAGCGTGCGTGCGATTTCCGTATGAGCGTTTCGAAAATGACACTCACACACCAGATGCTTCGCGTATGGCTTGTGGAGATAATTTACAGATGCCTTTCGATAAACAACGGAGGTAAGTATCATAAATAGCAAAAAAGATCTGCCAAAGGTGAAAATCGGCAGATTTTTTGTTATTATCTATATTATTTTAACAAAAAATATTGAAAAAGGCTTTACAAAACGCAAAAAACATAGTATTATATAAGATAGCAAATTATGAGTTTCACAAGGAAACGCTAAAATTTCACTTTGGTGGAGGAATAAGCTATGGAAAATAAAGCTCCAAAGTATAAAAGAGTGCTTTTGAAGCTCTCTGGTGAAGCACTTGCCAAGGACTGCAACGGTATTCTTAATTTTGAGTACATCGAGCAGATAGCAGAGGTGCTTAAGAGATGCGTTGCCGAAGGGGTACAGATAGCCGTTGTCGTTGGTGCAGGCAATATCTGGCGCGGCAGACAAAGCGGCAAGATGGACAGAGCAAAGGCAGACCACATGGGTATGCTTGCTACTGCGATAAACTCGCTTGGACTTGAAGAGACCTTCAACAGTGTTGGTCTTAAGGCAAGAGCTATGATGGTAATGGAGGTAAATTCCTTTGCCGACCCATACCGTATAAGAGATGCAAGACGTCATCTTGACGAGGGTGAGGTCGTTATTATAGGAGGAGGTACGGGCATGCCGTTCTTCTCAACTGATACTGCGGCGGCAATTCACGCGGCAGAGATCGGCGCTGATGTTATTCTTATGGCAAAGAATATTGACGGAATATACTCAGCCGACCCCAAGGTTGATCCCAATGCGTTCAGATATGACGAGATCACCTATAGCGAAATACTTGAAAAAGAGCTTAAGGCGCTTGATATTACTGCTTCTGCATTCTGTATGGAAAACGACATTAAGTGCTATGCATTTGAGCTTAAGGATCCCATGAATATCTACAAGGTCATTATGGGTGAAAAAATAGGAACTGAATTACACAGATAAAAATGGAAATAATAAAGGAGAGGTACTATTATGGCATTCAACATTAAAACATACGAAGAAAAGATGATTAAAACAATATCGGCATACGACTATAACCTTCAGTCTATTCGTGCCGGTCAGGCAAATGCGGGTGTTCTTAACAGAGTTACTTTCGAGTATTACGGTTCTCCCACTCCCGTTAACCAGATGGCTGACATCAGAATGGCAGACGCAAGAACACTCACTATTACTCCTTACGACGCATCAACTCTCAAGGCGATCGAAAAGGCAATCCTTGTGAGCGATATCGGTATTAACCCCTCTAACGACGGTAAGATGATCCGCCTTGTATTCCCCCAGGTAACAGAGGAAAGACGTAAGGAACTCAAGAAGCAGATCCAGAAGATGGGTGAGGAAACAAAGGTCATCATTCGTAATATCCGCCGTGATGCTAACGACGATATTAAGAAGGCGAAGAAGGACGGCGTTCTCACTGAGGACGACGTAAAGTTCAATGAAAAGAAGGTTCAGGACCTTACTGATAAATTCATTAAGGAAGTTGACGCTTGCTCTGCTAAAAAGGAAGCGGAAGTAATGGCAATCTAAAATATAACGGACTATTTAAGGCGGGGCTTTACAATTCCCGCCTTTTTGGGATTAATTGAGGTATAAACTTTGAAAAAAAAGATTGATTTTAAGATCGACGATAATTTAAGACATATCGCCTTTATTATGGACGGAAACGGACGTTGGGCAAGGAAACGCGGAATGGAGCGTCCCGAGGGACACAAGGAAGGTGTTAAGGTATTTGAGCGCGTTGCCAATACCTGCTTTGATTTGGGTCTTGAGGCGGTTACCTTCTATGCCTTCTCAACCGAGAATTGGAAGCGTCCGCCTGCAGAGATCAAGGTGATAATGGGGCTTTTGGGCTTTTATCTCGATAAATGCGGCGACGATCTTATTTCTCGCGGAGTGCGCTTCAGAATGATTGGTGACAAGAGCGCTCTTGATTCAAGCTTAAGAAATAAGATAGATGCTCTTGAAGAAAGAAGCAAGCATTTCGGGCGCGTGTTGAATGTAGCCATAAATTACGGTGGGCGCGATGAGATAGTCCACGCTTGCAAAAAGCTTGCCGGTGAGGGCAAGGAGATAACGGAAGAGAATCTTTCACTTGCGCTCTATACCGAGGACTGTATAGAGCCCGACCTTGTTATCAGAACAGCAGGGGAGAAGCGACTTTCAAACTTCCTTTTGTGGCAAGCGTCTTATTCGGAGCTTTATTTTACCGATACGCTCTGGCCCGACTTTTCAGATGACGACCTCATTTCAGCAATCAACGATTTTTATTCAAGAAAGCGCCGTTACGGCGGTCTTTGAGAGGAGATAGATTATGAAACAAAGAGTAATTACGGCAATAGTTCTTGTGCTTGTTGCAATTCCGATATGCATTTTTTCGGACACCGTGGCTTTTCCGATAGCTTGGGCATTACTTGGTGTAGTGGGAGTTTATGAGATGCTTGGTTGTATGGGAACGAGAAAAAATCTTTTCATCTCCGTTCCGCTTTATATTTTGGCTCTCATAGCACCTTTTGCCGTTTGGAATCACACCACTCTTGTGAGCGAAGGAGCTGATTACACATCGGTGATCTTTTTGCTTATTTATGTGCTCTATCTTCTTTGTGTGTGGGTGTTCTCATATCAAAAGGATCAGAGCGTTGATATGAATAAAATTATTACGAGTGCGATCGTGTCACTTTACATAATCGGTGCTTGCTCATCAGTGGTTATGGTGCGAGAATCGATCGGGGGTGAATTCTATTGGTATTTCATATTCATCGGCGCGTGGGTTACCGACACCTTTGCATATTTTACGGGTATGCTTTTCGGCAAGCATAAGCTTATTCCCAACGTAAGTCCCAAAAAGACGGTTGAGGGAGCTATCGGCGGAACACTTTTCTGCATTGGCTTCTTTGTCGCATATGGCGCTATCGTAAATTATTTTACAATTTATGATATCAATCTTTGGCTCGTTGCGCTTGCGGGACTTCTTTCTGCGGTGGTTTCTATGATAGGCGACCTTTCGATGAGCGTTATCAAGAGAACCCATGGCATTAAGGATTACGGAAAAATAATGCCGGGACACGGCGGAGTAATGGACAGACTTGACAGCGTACTGTTTGCTGCTCCTGCGGTGTACTTGATTATAAAGTACATACCGATATTTTTCTAAAAAGAAACGGTTGATGTGATATGAAAAAAATATCAATTCTCGGCAGTACA
>CAZLIB010000025.1:0-1426 GCA_964559465.1 uncultured Lachnospiraceae bacterium | reverse complement strand
TTCCCCGGTCACGGCGGTGTGCTTGATAGATTTGACTCTATTTTAGCGGTTGCTGTAGTTATGGCGCTCTTCCTCGCTTGGTAAAAAAGGAGAAAACGATGAAAAAGCTTGGAATTTTATCGATCCTGCTTATAGTGTGTATTTCGTTTACAGGGTGTACTGCGGCTCTCGCTTTGCTGACCGCGGGTATACTTACAATGGGAACGGATCATTACGATTCTGTTGATGATTATGGCGTGTGGAAGGAGAACGGTATAGAGATTGGCTTTCTTCCCGAAAGCGTGGACGAATATACGGTTAACGGCTTTTCATACATAATATACAACTATTTTGACGTCTGTTACGAGGTTTTTCTCGATATTACCGTAACCGAGGAGCAGATGGGAGCGCTTATTGAAGAAGCAAGATCTTATTCGGATTCTTACTGTGAGCAGGACGCTTGGTATGCCGAGGGCTATGTTGAGATCGTTTTTGAAGATGAGTATAACAGAGGTGAGCCCGGAGAAGAACAAGAGGACGGTCTTGAGCAGGTCGGTTGGGCGACGGTTGATAAGGTTATCTACAATGAGGAAACTCTGAATATAATCTTTGTAAGCTTGCACGCGCACGACAGTGACGTTCACGACGTTGAAAACGTGGAGTATTTTAATAGATTTGCCATTACACCCGAGGAATATGTTAAACATTTGCCCGAGCGTGACAATAATGAGGAAAATAATGGATAATAACATAGAGAAAATGATTGTGCTTGGCTCGACGGGCTCGATAGGCGAGCAGGCGCTTGACGTGGCGAAAAAGACCGACACAGAGGTCGTTGCCATTTGTGCAAACAAAAATTGGCGCCGCGTTGCCGATCAGGTGAGGGAGCATAACGTAAAATATGCTGCTATGTGCGACGAGGGTGCGGCGGCTTCTCTGATGCTTGCACTCTCCGATACCGATATAAGAGTTTTTGCGGGTGTTGACGGTATTTGCGAGATGATCGCAGAGAGCGCAGAGAAGGGCGCGACGTTTGCAGTAAACTCCATAATCGGTCAGGCGGGGCTTTTACCAACGCTTGCGGTGCTTGATAACGGAATACGCCTTGCTCTTGCAAATAAAGAGAGTCTTGTAGTTGCGGGCGAGATAGTGATGCAAAAGGCTCGTGAAAAGGGAATTGAGATACTTCCCGTCGACAGCGAGCATTGCGCGATACATCAGTGCCTTCGTGCGGGAAAAAAAGAAGAAGTTAAAAAGATCATACTTACCGCGTCGGGCGGTCCCTTCTTCGGAATGAGAAGGGACGAGGTATATAATATGCCACTCTCCCGTGCGCTTGCACATCCGACGTGGTCGATGGGCGCAAAGATAACGATAGACAGCGCAACACTTATGAATAAGGGCTTTGAGATAATCGAGGCGGCGCATCTTTTCGGTCTTACCGCCG
>CAZLIB010000024.1:0-10972 GCA_964559465.1 uncultured Lachnospiraceae bacterium | reverse complement strand
GGAGTCCACCCGCGGGCAAGCAATCGGTAATGAAGCAGAGCTTTCTGCCCTTCATTTTATACACCATTTCATAGAGTGCGGGATCAACGTGATATGTATCCACGATAAGCTCGCAAGTAACGTCCGAATTGAGTGCCGCGCCTACAACACCGGGAGCGCGATGAGTCATAGGAGTCATCGCATTAAAGAGATGTGTTGCGTGTTTAACGCCATTCTTTGTGCTTTCCATAGCAGTTTTATAGTCAGCAGAGGTATGTCCCATAGAAACAACAACATCAGTTTCTTCCGCCATTCTTTTTATTTCTGCAAAACATTCATCCTCTTCGGGAGCAAGTGTTATTATCTTGATAATATCGGCATTAGCTTTCACGAAATCAGCATCGGGCTTTAAGATATATCTCTCATCCTGCGCGCCCTTTTTGGATGCGGAGATGAAAGGTCCTTCCGCGTGAACGCCAAGGATAGTTGAGCCATAGTATTCTTCGATATTCTTAACCTCACGGCAGGCTTCAAGCGCACCATTTATGGTCATCATATCAACGGTCATAGTAGTGGGCAAAAATCCCGTTACACCGTTCTCAACAAGTCCGCCTGCGATCGTTTTAATGCTATCTACACTTGCATCGCAAACATCCTTGCCAAGATAACCGTGTATGTGTAAATCGATAAAGCCGGGGGTAACGTAGCCGCCCTGACAATCAATAATATCCACACCCTCGGGAATTTCGGTTTCGTTAATTATAGCTTCTATCTTGTCGCTTAAAACAAGTACCTTGCCATATTCAATTTTATTTTCAAATATTATTTTTGCGTTTTTTATTACAATCATATATACCTCGCAATAATCTAATTATAGAAATTCCTAAGGTTCAATAGAAAAATACAGATATTTTTATACTCATATATGGCACACAATGAAAACTAAGGGTTTAACATATACCCTTGTAAGCGATGGTTTATTAGTTTTCCTCTTGAGAAGATATAACATATCTTTTTATAATAACATTCAAAATGAACATAAGTTGACATCTTGATTTAGTGTCAATCTCAGCAAGCGGCGGCACTGTATTAACTATGTTAAAATTATAGTCGCCAATATTTGATAAGGTAGAAGCTTTAGACGCTGTAAACGTAACAACCTTGGCATTCTTTGCTTTGGCGATTTGCGCCACTCTGAGTACCTGTTCCGTTTCGCCGCTCATAGATGCTAAAAACACCATGTCTTTGGGTCCAAAATTTCTGGCTTGTGCATATGCAATATGTGTATCATCATATCTCGTTGCGTATTTTGAAAGTGACAAAAGATGTCTTGCAGCATAGTCGAATACGATGTCGGTAAGCCCTTTTGCAAAAAAGTGAATATGATAATCCTGCTTCATAAGGTCAACAACCTCATCAACCATAGACTGATCAATTTCTTTTACAGTTTTGACGATATCGTTCAGCTCTTCTTCAAGCATATCAACAAAGCTGGGCATCGGCTCCTTCTTTTTCTCATCCTGCTTTTTCAAAAGCTGCCTAAGGAAGTATTTCAAATCGCTAAACCCCTCGAAATCAAGCTTTTTGCAAAGTCGGCTTATTGTTGCGGTAGAAACAAATACAGCCTTCGCCAAATCATGTATAGACATATCAATAACTTCTTTTTTGTGAGAGTTGATGTACTTAAAAGATTCAAGTTCCGAAGAAGATAAGCTATTTATAACCTTAATAGAAAATTCCTGAAACATACACATACCTCCTAAAATCAGTTGCTATTTATTATAACACAAAATAATTAACAAATCAAGTGTCAGTATTCAATTACAGTATAAAATGATTCTAAGTTATTGTATTGAACAAACCTAACAAGTCGGTTCCTAAATTGTAATTTATTACATTTTCAAATATTTTTCTTGACATAATTATCGTCACATATTAGAATATTATATATAATATGTATTATTTAAGGTTGGTGGCTTATGAACGTATTGGTTGCGGGAGATTCCTTCAAGGGTAGTTTAACTTCAAAGGAATTTACATATACAACCGCTTCGGTTTTAGTAGAGAATGGAATAAATGCCAAGGCTCTTCCTCTGTCTGACGGTGGAGAGGGCGCATTAGAAGTATTAACCGATATTTTGGGCGGCGAAATTATAGAAATACCCGTTTTGAATGGTATTCTTCGTAAAACGTCTGCTCAAATCGGGAAATCGGGTAACACGTATATCGTTGAAAGCGCACAAGCCGTGGGACTGCCTCAATTAGGAGATGATAAGGATATATTATCCTCTTCTTCATACGGAGTAGGCCAAATGATATCGTATGCCCTTGATCACCTTGCAGATAAAATTTATCTTACCATTGGCGGTACTTCTTGCAACGACGGTGGTGCAGGCATGCTTTCCGCTTTAAATGTTAAGTTTTATAATGGCGACAATAATGAATTTATACCGCAAGCAAAAAATCTGAACGATATATCTGCAATTGATTTTGGCAATATTCATCCCCAACTTAAAAATTGTGAGATTATTGTTCTTTCAGATGTAACCAATCCCCTTTTGGGTGACAGAGGCGCAACATATGTTTTTGGTCCTCAAAAGGGCGGAAATAAAATAACCCTTCCCATTATAGAAGGCAACATAAAACATTTTGCAAACGTCATTTCAAATACGACCGGTAGTGACCATAGAAATGATCTCGGTGCAGGCGCTGGTGGCGGAATTGGATTTTCTGCCATGTACCTGAATAACGTTAAATTTCTTAATGGAGCGGATGAAATTTTAAGACTTGCTGACTTCGATAAATATCTTGAATGGGCCGACTTGGTTATAACAGGCGAAGGAAAATTTGATGATCAAAGCTTTATGGGTAAAATTTGCGGCAGAATAATTAATGCCTCAAAAGATAAAAAAATAGGAATTATTTGTGGAATATCATCACTCAGCAAGGATATTTCCAAATATAATGTAGCTTTTATAAAAGAAATTGGCAAAGATAAGTCAGATCCCATCGAGAAAGCAAGAGAATATCTTGAAGATGAGGTCAAATCATTAGCAAAGCATCTATACTAACCGTTAAATGTAAAGATAAATATAAAATGAGGATTATCAAATGAAAATTTTATTTTTAGGTGATTCAATTACTGATATGAGCAGAAATCGCGAAACCGAGTTTTTTTATAATAGCTACGGTTTTGCATATCCGTTGTTTATAGAGGGTGAGCTTTCTACCAAGCATCCAAATCAGTATGAAATTTTGAATAAAGGAATTAGCGGAAACAGAGTTGTAGATCTTTATGCAAGAATCAAAATAGACTGCTGGAATCACACGCCTGACATTATCAGCATTTTTATTGGCGTTAATGACGTTTGGCACGGTCTTTTTGAAGGAAGCGGCAACGGTGTAGACATTGAGCGATTTGAAAAAGTATACAGAATGCTTATAGACGACACGCACAAAGCCTTGCCAAATGCAAGATTTATATTGGTAGCGCCCTTCTTTCTTGAGGGCAGTGCCACAAGCGAAAGAATGGACGAGTTTATCCATTTATACAAATATGCCGACGTAGTTCGCAAAATTGCAAGTGATTACAGCTTCCCCATTGTTGATTTGCAGGCAAAATTCACATTTCTTGCAGCTAAGCACGGTGCTTCACATTATCTTTATGACGGTGTTCACCCAACGATTGCCGCTTCAAAGATTATAGCCGACGAATGGCTTAAGGTATTTAATATAAGTCTTAAATAAAGAAAAATAACAGGCTATTTACATTTGAAAATAGCCCGTTATTTTTATATCTATTCAACAATCGAAATATCTTTGTCGATTTGACGGGTTCCGGCTATATAATCAGCAATAGAGCTTTTGCTTTCACCTATTAGCGCTATCAGACACGAAACACAAAGCACCAACGGAATTCCTGTCATTGTGTAGATTAAATACGAAATCAGAATTTCGCACAAATACAGTCCTACTAAGGTCCTGAACAATAGCCTCGGATAAGTAATCTCAAAGCCATTTTTAGTAACTATAGCTATATGCATCAGCCACTTTCCCAGTGTCTGTCCGTTTTTGTGAATCAGCGGGAATAGTAGATAGTTGGGAAAGATTGCCAACAGCAAAAGGAATGACATGGAAATCAATGATACCATATTCATTTTTTGCGCGTTTTCGGTTGCAACAGCATCTTGCTCAAACAACCGCTTTGCGTTTTCGTATTCCTCTTTCGTTATAGTGTTTTCTCCTTCTCCCACCGTATATTCAATATATACCGTTTTACCCGATTCATCTACGTCGTACCGACCAAGGTCATATTTGACCAAGTTTTCTTGATGGGCTAACACTAAATCGTCATAATGAAAAATATTGTTTACAACCGGCATACAGATAAACTGAAAAAACATAAAAAACGAAAAACATACAATTATATCTACGGCAATAGCAATCAATCTCTTATATGCTTTTGGGGGATACATTGCTTCGTAACCATTCATACCTTATAACTCCAAACAACTTAATCTTCCGTTTCTAAAATTTCATATATAACAGGCGCGTTAGCATTCTTTAAGTCAATGCCTAATAAATACGCCATGGTTGAGCCGAATGACGTGTTGTAATACTGACCGTCAAACTCACCCAAATGCTTAATGCCTGCGCCCCAAATCGCACCATAAATACAGGTCGCATTGTCGGAAATCGTGTCATGCTGACCTCTGACAGCATAGAAATTGTTTTCATTATCCCTGCCGTGGAAATGATATCTTTCTGCGGGAATAACCAGTAAATCCACATTAGCACCCATCCAAAAACCTAATTTGGCAAGCTCTGTTCTGGTCAAAACATCGGCAATATAATATTCCTCCAAAAGCTTAGCCTTGATTTCTTGAAGCTGAGCCTCTGTATGAGCTTCCTTAAAGGTAAGTGGCATTTGCAAGCCTGAGCCACAGCCAATGACCGTAGTAGTGCTTTGGGGCGATTTGTTTTGAGCAACGTACTCAAAAACATATTCGCTATTGATTTCTGCCAGCTTTTCCTTTAATTCAGGCCACTTTGTTTGGGAATATTTGCTTGTCAGAGTTCCCAATAATGTATCAGCACCAAAGCCCTGCATACCGTGATCGGTAGTGAGGAAAAATGTGGTTTTATCATAAATACCCGCTTCTTTACAAGCCGCAATCAATTCGGATAGCTTTCCGTCAATCTGAGCAAGTCTTGCAACTACATTATCTATGCGTTGCGATTCACTTGTAGCAACAGAAAAGGTATCATAAGCGCTTTCATTGTGTCCCAAAGCATCAAGATCATCACAATAAATAGAGATAAATGTTGGGATTTCGTCAATCTCTGTCAATATGGTGTCATTGGTAATCGTTTCTTTTTTGATCAGCTTAATGGCTTGGTCAAATCTCGCCATCGCATTGGAAACCACCCCGCTTGGTGTTTTAATATACAAGGCATTTTTATTAGTAAGAGAAAACACTGATTCAGCCGGGAAATGATGAACGGTTGCCGCCGTCACGTTATTCCTTATAAGCGAATCATAAATGGTATCGGCATTGTTTTCTCTTCCCTGTTGAACGACCAAATTCAAGGTCTTATCGTAATATCTATAAACATTTCCCGTTTTACTGCTGCTTGCACCTGAAATTATCATCGCTTGGCAAGGATTGGTGATGGACGGAGAAAGCGTTTTTAAGTTTGTAAACACTACCCCTTCTTCCAAAATCGATTGCAATGTGGGAACTAAATTTCTGCTTTTTGCGGCCTCATAGTAATACATACCGAAGCCGTCTAAATTTATGTAAATAACATATCTATCTTGATTATTTTGAGTGTTGGAACCATTTCCTGTCTGATTGTTTGAATCCATATTATCATCTCCTTGACCGCCATTTAGTGAAGGTGGAACTGAGGTGGAGGAACTAATTTGTTCAGATGTTTGTGGCTGTATAACACAGCCAAATATTGTAAAGCACAATAAAAATGACAAAATAAAAGCAATTATTTTCATATTTTTATTCCTTTATAGTAACAATCTACCCGATTTTCAGTAGAAAAATAAATCTTAAAAAACAAATTAATAGGATTGGTAGGAGGCTAAACAAAATTTAGCCCCCTACTTATTATTGTCCTAAATCATCGTGCCAAAAAACAATTAATTTAATACTGATTTATTGAATTGACCCCTATTATGACTGAGGAATCATCATAGCTGTAACTCTGCCTGCTGTGTTATGATTTTCAGACAAATAGTCTGTAGGATATACGGATGATTCGGGAACCTTAACCGTGGAGTTTGCACCGTATCCGGCATATTCCTGTGCCAAGCCGGAAAGAACATATGCATTTTCTGCATACATAGTCTCATATTTAGCTCTGTAGCCCTCAAGAGGAATGAACTTGGACAAATGCTCGCCTGCAGCGGGCGCCTCATACTGCATTGCGAATGTAGTATAGCTGTTACCCCATTTAGCAGCACCTTCTACACCGGTCTCTTCGTTTACAGCAAGGTCAGGATATACGATTGCTGTTGCAACGGGTGTAATGAAGCCACCGGTATACAAAGAATTGTAGTTATCTGTATTACAGTTGTAAAGGTCGTAACCGTCAGCAGTTGTCAATACCTGACCGGTAGGTGTCAAATCAGTTGGAGATGTAACGTATACCCTTCTTACGAATACAGCGTGAATGAACTGTCTGTTTGTTCCGGATACAGCAGCATCAGGATTATTAAGCAAAATATCGTTAGCATCAAGCTTGCCGTCTGCATAAATATCTTCTTCTCTATTCAAAACGTCCATTTCAAGGATATAGTATTTACCATCTTCTGTTTCAAACACCTTGGTTTCATCCATCTTCTGAATCTGAACTGCTCTATTTGCTACAGAAGAGTTAATATCTGTCCACCAGTTGGAACTACTCTTCATCAAAGCTGTTCCCCAAGCGTTATCTTCGGTAACACCGTAGTCGGATCTACCAATCATATAGTTAGTTCTTACGGGGAATACCAATACGGATTCATCAAGACCGTAAACATTTCTGAATTTTTCGACGTTGAGGTTTTCCTCACCGTCGCCCAAGATCATAGACTGAGCACCTGATACTTCAGAAAGCTTATTACTTGCAACTGTCCAAGGTGTTGTGTTAACGATCCAGATAATTGCGCTGGAAAGAGCGGGAATTTCAAAATCCTGATAAATATATGCTGCGCCTGCCGCACCGATAGGATAATCGAATACACCATTCTTTTCAAATTGACCGGATTTTGTCTGCTTTGTTATATCAGCAAATACAATTCTGTGGTCTTTCAAATTATATGCAGATGTTGTGTTGTTAAACACTTCAATATAGTTATAATTGCCGCCTTCGGTGCTCACCTCAGTAATAAACAAATCTGCTACACCGGGGATGGGCTCTGTAATAGTTACAGTGGGAATTGCAGAAAGGTTGATGTCATTGATTTCCTTCATAGGAATTGTTGAGCCCTCTGCTGACGCATTTTCGATAACAACGACCTTAAATTCTACAGCACCACCCTTTGTGAATACGTAACCTGTATGTTCACCCAATCCAAGGCCCAAGTCGTACAAGGTTGTACCTAATACTTCAAGAACCTTTGATTCTGCATCATAAGTGTAGTCAACATATTCTTCAAGAACTTTTTCGTTAAGGATAACGTGGTATTCGGTTTGACCTGCCAAATCCAACTCGTAGCTAACGTTTGCACCCTGTACACCGGGAACCCAGTGATAAACTTTACCGACAATTGTTGGTGCGGCAATATATCCCTCAGCTGAAATCCAACCGTTATTAGCGGGATCCTTAACCCAACCGTTGCTAGCAGGGTCCTTAACCCAACCGTTGCTAGCAGGGTCCTTGACCCAACCGTTGCTAGCAGGGTCCTTAACCCAACCGTTCTCGGCAGGATTCAGTACATAACCCTTTTCCGCAAGCTCTTCCTCAGTAAGGCCTTGTGCGCATCCTGCGAAACAAGACATTACCATGATCATCGCGATAACTAATGCAAAAATTCTTTTTTTCATAGTTTCTCCTATATATAATGCCGTTGGAATTTGAACCACACTTGTGGAACTTCGGCACTATTACTAATTTTGGTATTGGCAAAAGCGCCTCGCACATTTGCTCAATATTATCTCGGTTGCGGTTAAAAAACCGACAGCCGCTTTTTTGTTATCGCTCATAAAAGCGATAGCATCCTCGATGTATCTAATACACCCAAAGCTCTTTACCGATACATCATACTTTTTATAAGAAACTTCTATTCTACGTTATACATATCCATTCTGATAACAACAGAACCCGAGAGAATATCGTGTAGCGATTTAGAGTCATCTCTGAAAAATGATATACCAATTGATATAATCAATGGTACGATCAACACCGTTTCAAGCAAGGTTCTACAAACAAACTCCCTCAAAATCAGTTTTATGGGCTTTAATTCGTTTAATGTTTTTGCATCAACAACACCGATACCGGCTAAAAGCTTGCCTATTGTTTGTCCACAGCCTATAATTGCAGGTACAAAAGTAAAATATACCGTTTGAACAAAGTAAAGTAAGAAAATCAGTTTTACGATGCTTTGATGGTACAGCCTAGCAAATTCAAGCAGAACCTGCGGGTCTGTAAAATCACTTGGATTTATGCCTAATTGAGAGACAAAATCGTTTAACTTATTAAACGTAGAAATTGAGCAAAGATACCATATACAAACAATAATTAATAAATCTAATCCAAAAGCACAAAGTCTTCTTATGAAATTAGCACTCTCATACGTTATTTTTTCCTGTATATTGTAGTTGGAAAAATCTATCTCTTGCCCATCAATGTTGTAGAAAACATCTTTTTCATCTACTTTCTTTTTCATGATTTCTAATTGAACTTTCTTGTTATTATTCCAAATCCGTCCTGAACGATATCAAATGCATATTCAAATCTTGATGTCGATTTAACAATATCAGGATTTTCAAAAACCTCTATATCGTTATCAACGAACGTAGGTGAATAAATATCAAATAAAATATTGTTGTAATCCTTATAGAAAAACAAGTTTCTGATAAATGTTGCGCCCAGAAGCTGTTCTTCTTCTTGATAATCCGTTAAAAGCTGCAAAACAACTCTGTCATTCATTCCGTCAAGGTCGTCATCAAAATAATCAATCCTGCTACTCGAGCCATTAACGTGACCGGAGAAAACAAATTTAACATTTGAATACTTCTTGACAAGCTCATTAAAAATGTAGGTGCCTGTTGCAGTTCTTAAACCTAAACTGTTAAGATACTCGTGCGTGGACAAAACAACTGTTTTATCAGGATACTTTTCTAAAATTTCCTTAGCCCAGCGGACGTCCTTGGATGAAACGTGAACTCCGTATGCAGTTGAGCCCCATCCTAAATGCAAAAACAAAAATTCGTGATCTGCAATCGTAACTATATCATAATGTGAACGGTTATTTTCAAATCCGCCACCATAATAGTCCATATCGCCGAATTTACTTTCACCAACGTATTTTTCATACAAATCATAAACAAGTGCATCATCAAGACCGTTAGAGCCATCAGGATTAACCGCAGTTATTCCGCCAACGTCGTGATTTCCACTTGATACTCCTAAAGGAATATTTCCTTTAAGAATAGGATCAATCAAATATTCTATCACGTCGTTCCATTCCTGCTCATCTACGGTTTTTTGTACCAAATCGCCAGAAATAAAGGCATAATCAGGATTTGTTTTAACAATGTACTCTTGCATACTTGTTAAAGCCTGCTTTGCTTGTCTTCCCAAGGAAGACGTGCCTTGAGCTGCGCTTCTTTGAACAATGTATTGAACGTCGGAAACGTGCTGAACGATACCATCAGGATCACCGAAATCACTCTGCTGAAGTGTCGACGAAACCCTTGCGATCGTCCTGCCTTCAGATTCATATACATCGGTATGAGCATAATTGAATGCCAGTGTTAATAGGTCCTCGCTACTACTGGCAACACTTGTTGCAACTGTATCAAACGTTGACGTTTTGTAATTATAGAGCTGTAAGAATGCCGTGCGGTTGGCATTCACATACCCCGTCCAAACTACATTTTTGCTTGTATTTTGCAAAATTTCAAATACAATAAAGGGGGATTTTGAAAACGGCGTCACAATGTTCTCCGTTTCATCGATTTTAATTCCCAGGTTATCAATACCCGTGGGCAAGCCATCCTGCGCACCGTTATTATAAATATTGTGCGTAGTTGAAAAATCAAAGTAAGTATTGCCATCTAAGGTAAACTCAATACTTTCGTAGACCGTGTAATCCGTTTGGTCGACAACCACTACGTCTAAGGTATGACGACCGTTTACCCAGCAGCTTTGGCTTAACTTTAACGGCAAATTAATCCTTATGCCATCCATATAAGCATAAACCGCCTTAATATTACTTCCTATCACATTGATCTCTCTATCGCTTGTGATTATTTCCCCATCTTTAACCGTCAAGGAATAGCTTCCCTTGTTGCTTTCTAACAGAATGGTTTTAGAACCGATTTTAAGATCCAAGGAACCTTCTGCAGAATCATCCAATAAACAACCCCAAGCATCCAAAGCATCCGAAGGAACCGTAAAATTGAACTCTCTCTCCGGAACAATACCAAAACGGAAGTCCATATTGATATCCTCTTCCCCGAGACCAAGCTTTTCATTTATGTAATTGTTCCTGTCGTAGTTATCAGACCAAATAGTCTGATCTCCAACATTTATCACCACATTGCGCACATAGTACGTGTCAAGTCCAATGTCCGTATGATCCGCGCCCGCCACAAACTTGATCTTCAAGCTTCCGTCAACAATATTCAAACCCAGTAGAGAGATTGAATACTTGACAAAGCCCTTATGACCGCCATCCTTTTCGTCAAGCGCAAATTCATAATTATCATTTATGATAATTTTATTTTCATAACCATCGTCAATGTGATAGCCTTCAAATTCTAACGTAATA
>CAZLIB010000023.1:0-11001 GCA_964559465.1 uncultured Lachnospiraceae bacterium | reverse complement strand
GAAGTTGACTGAGAGGGTTTTTGTTCAAACTATCTCCCCGATAAATCAAAATTTACAGTTGCACTTTTTTGCTTTTTGTGCTACAATATATTCACAAGCAAATTACGAAAGGACGGTGCGTTATGACTCTTTGCGAAAGCTGTGTTTATTTTGACTATGACGAGGAATATGATGACAACGTTTGCACGATAAATCTTGACGAGGACGAGTACGTCCGTTTTTCACAAAGCAAGGGCAAGCAATGTCCTTATTACAAATTTTACGACGAGTATAAGTCGGTGCAAAAACAGATATAAATATAAATACAAATATAAACACAAAAAACGGCGGTTTAAAACCCCCGTTTTTTATTTTGTCATAAACATTTATTGCATCAACTCTTTTAGTGGTTTTAGCATTCTATATTCAAAGGTACTGTAAACTATATCTCCGTAGCATCCCGTGTGAAGCCAGCGCCACTCGCCAAAAACACCGAAGAATAACCAAAGAATCGGGTTAAACTGCTGTTCCTTGCTTGCCGCTTTAGCATCTTCTTCATTGAAATATCTATCAACATACATATAGTTATCTTCATTATCGGGATCGCGTATCTCGAATGAACAGTATATACCGAGATCGTTATACACCGTATCATTCTCGTGGCCGTGGTACAAAACAGAGTAGCCGGCTTCCTTGTAAGCCGCTATAATTTCCTCGCAGGAAATCTCCCTTGGCCGGGGGCTATCACAAGAGGTGAAAGAAAAAACAAGTGTAAGTAAAATTAAAATTGCAATAAGTTTTTTCATATCAATTCTCTTTCTGTTTCTCTGCTGCGATGAGTGTATTCTGCAAAAGCATAGTTATCGTCATAGGACCTACGCCGCCGGGAACGGGGGTTATGTAGAATGCAACCTCACTTACAGATTTAAAATCAACGTCACCTGTGAGCTTACCCTCGGCGTTACGGTTCATACCTACGTCAATTACCACTGCTCCCTCTTTTACCATATCGGCGGTAACGAAATCTGCCTTGCCGATTGCAACGACGAGTATATCGGCGCGACGGCAAACCTCTTTAAGGTCGCGTGTTTTACTGTGGCATACCGTAACAGTTCCGTTCTCTGCAAGGAGAAGAAGTGCCATAGGCTTTCCAACGATATTGGAGCGACCGATAACAACACATTCCTTGCCCGAAATCTCGATATTGGAGCGATGGAGCAGCTCCATAATGCCTGCGGGTGTGCAGGGCAAGAATTTGGGGTCTCCGACGGTTATTCTGCCCACGTTATAGGGGTGGAAGGCGTCAACATCCTTTTCGGGCTTTATGCGAAGTATTATTTCTTCTTCGTTAAGATGCTTGGGCAAAGGAAGTTGAACCAAAATTCCGTGAACGTTAGCGTCATCATTGAGTTTATCAACGAGCGCGTTAAGTTCGCCCTGCGTTGTATTCTCGGGCATCTCATACACCCAGGAATTGAAGCAGACCTGCTCGCACGCCTTTTTCTTATTGCGAACGTAGACTTGGGATGCAGGGTCCTCGCCAACGATTACAACTGCCAGACCGGGGCGGTTGCCCGTTTTTTTATTATATTCTGTAACTTGCTCGGTAATCTCTTCTCTTATTTGAGACGAAATTGCTTTTCCGTCAATAATTTTTGCCATCTTAATTTTCCTTATCTGTAGCTACAACGCGCTCTTCTTTCTTTTTTGTGACGATAAGACCGTAAACTATAAGTGCCGTTGACACGCAGAAAAGAAGGAAGCCGAGAAGCTGGGACACTCTTATTCCCGTATCGCCAATATAAAGCGCATCGGTACGAAGTCCCTCAATAAACATTCTGCCAAAGCCATACCAAGCAAAGTAGTAAAGCGCATTCTGACCCTCAAATTTCTTCTTGTTGAAGATAATATTGATGATCACAAAGCCGATGATATTCCAAAGTGATTCATAAAGAAACGTAGGATGAACGTATACCATCTCAGATGTGCCGAAATCATAACGAGTGTTAATTGAGATAAGTCCCATTCTGATAAAATAGAGTGGATTTCCCTCTTCAACAAGAGCACCGTATGCTTCACCGTTAAAGAAATTGCCCCATCTGCCCATTGCTTGCGCTATCATAACACCCGGTGCTACACAGTCAAAAAGCGTTCTCCAATTAAGCTTTTTTACAAGGCAGCAAACGAAAATGGTGATCGCACCCGCAATAATTCCACCGTAGATAGCAAGTCCGCCAGAGCGAATATTAAACACGTCACCGATGGTTTGGAACGCCGACGGGTTGAAGATAACGTAATAAAGTCGCGCACCAACGACTCCAAAAAGAATGGTGAAAATAGCTATGTCTGTAAGATGGTCAATGGATATACCCGCCTGCTTACAGCGAAGTGCAGCGTAGGTTATTGCCAAAAGCATGCCGATAGCGATAACAACACCATACCACATTACGTTAAAGCCATCTCCAAAAGGAAGTGTAAAGGCAACGTTATCGATCGTTCCGCCCTCTATACCGAGACCGGGAAAGGAAACTGTAATATTACTCATAATTAGTCCTCCGTATTTATAAATTCAAATAATCAATTTTTGATAACCGAGAGAGCAAAGCACTTTTCATCAAACGACTGCTCAAAGCAGTTGCAGACATCAGAAAAAGTTACATCCTCGATTGTTTTTCGGTATGCGAAGATATCACTACCTTCAAGCTTAAAGTTCAAGAGTGAATTCGCAATATCGTCAACAGAGTCAAAATCCCTTATAAACTCTGCCATCATAACTCTTTTACATCTTATAAAATCGCGCTCGCAAAGACCGGATTTTTTCACTTGTTTAAGATGCTTCTTTACAGACTCAAGCACTGCTTCGGGCTTTTCACTCTCAGCGTAGATCGAATGAAAAGCAACGTCACGCGTAATTGAATATCCGTAAGAATACGATTCATTTATAAGACCACTCTCAAAAAGTTGTTCATAGAGTGCGCCCGCGCGTGAGAAAAGCATCTCATCAAGTATCGTCATCGCCACGTCGCGCTTAAGACGCTCAATAGCACTTGCGCTTGGTTTTACGTCCTTGATACCAATTTCAAAAACCGGTATATTAACGGACATTGTTTTTTCAATATAGGCACTGCTCACACCCACGTTGACAGCAAGATCCGGAAGAATAGGCGCTTCCCTTTTTTCTTTTTCAGGCAAAGCAGTATCAACGCTTACAAGCACTGCATCCGGATCAACGTCACCAGAGATGACGAGCGCCATATTTGAATAGCGATAAAAAGCATCATAGCAATCGTAAAGCGTTTTTTCGGTTATTTTTTTAATAGTCTGCTCAGTTCCGAGAACGTCCTCTGAAAGCTTGCCCTTACCAAATAGTGCAAGAAGCAGATTTTGGGATACTACATCATACGGACTGTCCAGACACATTTTTATTTCCTGCGTGATGATCCCCTGCTCGCTTTTTACATTTTCTTTAGTAAAGTACGGTTCGTAAACGAATCCGATAAGATTTTTAAGTGCGGCATGAAAATTCTCGGTACAGGAAAACATATACACCGTCTTATTATTGGAGGTATATGCGTTTGCATCTGCGCCGACCGATGCAAGCTTTTCAAATGCGTCAACTCCGTCCGCGCTCGAAAATAGCTTATGCTCCAGAAAATGAGCTATACCCGAAGGGTAGTTTTTTACTTCGCCATCAACGGTCGCGCCCTTCTCGTACACCGATCCGAACCGAACGCCGAGAAGCGCAGTTTTTAAGGTCATTTGCTTTGGGAAAACATATATATCAAGTCCGCTTTCGTGTTTTGCGTAGTAGTATCTTTCACAAAGCTTTTTATCTTCAAAAACGGTAAATCTATTCATCGTTGCTTTCCCCCTCTCCGCTATCGTCACCGCGCAACAAATAAACTGTATGGAGAGAAAGCTTGTTTGCTGCGTCAACAACGTCGGCAACGGTAAGATCGTAAATCTTTTTAAGAAAATCAGCTATCTCAACGTCTATTCCGTTGATCAATCTACCAAGGTAATATCTTTCAATAGCAGAAGGCGAATCGGCTACCGCAGAGTAAACATTTATAATCGATTTTTTAGCAGCTTCAAACTCGGTTTGACTTATCTTACCGTTTTTCATATCGTCAAGCTGAGAAAGGATTGCCACCTTTGCAAGCTCATAGTTTTCACTGTCGATACCCGTGGTAACAAATATTACGCCTCGCGCGCTATTATACACGGACGAGCATTCATAGCATAGCGATAATTTTTCACGCACGTTCACCATCAGCTTTGAGATTGGGGATGCGCCGAGTATCTCATTGCAAAGAAGCATGGCGTAATAGCCCTCATCAAGTCCGGTAACTCCGCAGTTTAGCGCCATAACAAGTCGCGCCTGGGATATATCGGAGCTTT
This sequence comes from uncultured Lachnospiraceae bacterium, assembly GCA_964559465.1. Taxonomy (GTDB): domain Bacteria; phylum Bacillota; class Clostridia; order Oscillospirales; family CAG-272; genus RGIG4608. Next base: position 6,621 of record CAZLIB010000023.1, on the reverse strand, counting down.
CCTCTATCACGTTGGCATCATCTTTTGAGGTTAACAATTTTATTGGCTTTTTATGAATTGCGTTTGCCGCAACTGCTCTTTGCGAAAATGCGGACCGTACATGCTCCATTATCTCTTCCGCAGAGCGCTTGCCAACGTAAAACACAAGAATATTTGCACTTTCAACCATATCCTTATAGCACTCGTAAAGCTCCCTCGAGCTTATAGCATCTATTTTTTTACACATAGTATCAAGCTTGTCAACAATTCCAAGCGAGTTGAACGTTTCTTCGCGGCATCTTATTGCCGCATAGGTTCGAGGTTCGTTTATCTGAGAAAGAATTATACTTTTGTAGTTTTCTTTTTCACTTTTAACATATTCCTCAAAAAACACCCCTGTTTTGCGATCAAGTGTGGGACAAAAAAGCATCTGCCTTATAACATCAAGCACCTCGGGAAGGAGATCGTTCCCATCATCGGTATATTCCGAATTGATGATATCAGCCGATATGCCAAGAAGCTGTGTACCCTCAAATTTTTGATTCTTGAGATTAACAAGCGTTGCATAAAGCTCATCAAGCCGTTCGTTTATTAACTTTTGAGATGGATATTTCTCAGTTCCCCGCTTAAGCACTGAAAGAAGCAATGAGCGTTTGACTGAATCTTCCTTTATATTAGGTAAGGAGAAATATATTGATATATTCTCACTTTTGAAGCGCTCCGTACCAAAGCAATAAACGCTTATGCCCGTGCCATCACCCATGCGTTGTATATCTGTCATCGTTAAGTTCTCTTTCATAACAATATAATCAAGTATATTGTACACTATTTTTATCTATTTTTCAATCACATATCAGAATTTTATTGTAAATTATTTGTATACACTTGCATAAAGTGCGAAAATGTGATAAAATAATTTATCAAAAACATCGAATTTTGAATTTTGTCGCACAGTGCGACGGATCGGAGATACAATGAAAAAGGTCTTGACAATTATATTGGCGGCGCTTATCGTGCTGTTGCCTACCATTGCCGCGCTCGTTTTGCATTTTTTGCCCGACGGCATCGTTCAGACCCCGATAAGCATAACCGGTACGCTTTATGACGATGATGCGCATTATGAATTTGACAGAAATAATAATGCCTCTCTTGCTTCGTTCTTCAATTCTCTTGAGCAAAGCTCCCGCCTTGTGCAGCTCTCTGCTGACAGTATAGAATTCGATAAAATGCTTATCGCAGAGATAGTTGACAGAAGCAAGTCAGCTCACCTCACCCTCTATCTCTCACTCAACGACAAGTGCTATTACTCTGACGAGAACGGAGCGCTTTATGAAATTAACGAAGATTATTCGGACACGTTCTTAAATTCTGACTATGCCATATCGATTTATGAGAAGCTTCACTCTCCCACGCTTAACACCTTTTCCAATGAAGTAGTAATTCCCACAAATACGAATTTCAAATATACCGTTAAGGATCATTCCTCAAAAAGCGGTTCAAATAGCAATATCACTGATAAAGTATTGACCTATTATTCAAGCAACACGTCAGAGATTTCGTTTTCAGTTACACCAGACATATGCGATATTACCGTATACGTTAATGACACACTTACCTACAAGGGTTCACTTTTCAACTTTAATTCATCATCCATTCCGAACGATGCCACAGTTAAATATGAAATTGACGCCACTTGGATAAAAAATAACGTTGAGGATTGCTTTGGTACGGCAAGCTACAGCTTTTATGTTAAATATTCCCCTGCGCCTACCTTCACTATTGACAAGACCTCATTTGAAGCCGGCGAGTTCATGATAATCAAAGCAACGGATATTATCGATAGCAATAGAGTGCACTTTGACTTTTCGGGCGGTCTTGACGTTAAACCGAGATTTTTTAAGAACGGCGAAAATTACTTTGCCTTACTTCCCTTTAGCATGGATCTTAAATCCGGCGAATACAAGCTCACCGTAACTTGCGGTGAAACCACCAAATCTGCAAACATTACTATAACCGAGCGCAATCGAGTAGAAAGCTCGACGGTATATACGCTTGATACCCCTCTTACCGAACAGTCACTCTCATCTATGAACGGACTTATCTCAAGCATCGGTCTCAATTGCTCTGACAGGTTTTTCACCGATACCACCTTCATAAATTACGAGATCGCCTATGGAAACGATTTCTATTTTAAGCTTGGCTATGGCAGAATAAGGACATTTGACGTGGGACCCGCGTTTGATATGATAGGAATTGAATTTTCAGCTTCTGAGGGTATTGATATTCCCGTTATCAACAACGGTATCGTCTGCGCGAGCGGTGAGGACGCCGTCCTCGGCAAGTATATCGTTGTAGACCACGGCTACGGTCTTAAGAGCTGGTATTGTAACATCAGTGAGACCTCGCTCTCTGTCGGAGATGAGGTGCAAAAGGGTGACACAATTGCTAAGACCGGATCAAGTGCCTTCTACGATCAGGTGGGCTTTTACCTTATAACCACTGTACTTGACGTCCCCGTTTCCCCCTATGCAATTTATGAGGATAATTTTGTTCTTCCGCATTGAAAAATTTATAAAAATCTATTGACAAGTTATAACTTGTATGCTATAATGTGTAAAGTGTTTTGCTTTACACATTATTTTTGGAGTACACTATGTTTGAAAAGGATTTAAAAAAGGCGTATCTTCTTGATTTTTACGGCGATGTGCTTACGGAGCGTAAAAAAGAGGTGCTTGATATGTATTATAACGAGGACCTTTCTCTTGCAGAAATAGCCGAACAGATCGGCATTTCACGACAAGGAGTTCGCGACCTTATCAAAAAGGCAGAGGAGGAGCTTGTCTTTCTTGAAGAAAAGCTTGGGCTTGCCCAAAAGATGAATGCGCTTCGTCTTCACTCCGAAAATATATTGAGTATGGCAGAGGGCATTTCACTTCCCACAGGTCTTGTTAGCGAGATCGAGGAGATCGTGAAAATAATTAAATAATACATTCAGGAGGTTTGTTATATGTTTCAAAGCTTAAGTGATAAGCTCACAAACGCGTTTAAGAAATTCAGAAACAAAGGCAAGCTCACCCCCGAGGATGTTAAAATTGGTATGAGAGAGATCAAGCTTGCACTTCTTGAAGCGGACGTTAACTTTAAGGTAGTTAAAAGCTTTGTGAACACCGTTTCAGAGCGCGCGGTCGGCGCAGAGGTGCTTGAATCCCTTCTCCCCGCACAGCAGATCGTTAAAATAGTTAATGAAGAGCTTATAAACCTTATGGGCGGAACTCAGTCAAAGCTGACTATTTCCTCGGCGCCTCCCACTATCGTTATGATGGTCGGCTTACAGGGCGCAGGTAAGACCACGCACGCAGGTAAGCTCGCAGGTCTTTATAAAAAGCAGGGCAAACGCCCGCTTCTCGTCGCTTGTGACGTTTACCGTCCCGCCGCTATCAAGCAGCTTCAGATAGTGGGAGAAAAGCTCGATATTCCTGTTTTTACTATGGGTGATAAGGTTAGCCCCATTACCATAGCTAAAGAGGGCGTTGCACATGCAAAGCTAAAGGGCTATGACATGGTATTTATCGATACCGCAGGTCGACTTCACATCGATGAAGAGCTTATGAATGAGCTTAAGGCAATAAAGGCCGAAACGAAGCCCACCGAAATCCTTCTCACCGTAGATGCGATGATAGGTCAGGATGCAGTCAACGTTGCAGAGACCTTTAACGAGCTACTTGATATCACGGGCGTTGTTCTTACAAAGCTTGACGGTGATACAAGAGGCGGCGCGGCGCTTTCAATAAAGCACGTGACGGGTAAACCAATCAAATTTATCGGTACGGGCGAAAAGCTTGATACTATTGAGCCCTTCCATCCCGAAAGAATGGCGTCACGAATTCTCGGTATGGGTGACGTACTCTCACTTATCGAAAAGGCTCAAGAGGCATACGATGAGAAAAAGAGTGCAGAACTTGAGCAAAAAATACGCCAACAAAAGTTCACGCTTGACGACTTTCTTGATCAGTTTCAGCAGCTTCGCAACATGGGTGGCATTGAGCAAATGCTTGGCATGATGCCCGGTATGAACGCAGGTGCTCTCAAGGACGTTAAGGTGGATGAAAAAGCAATGGCTCATATGGAGGCTATCATTCGTTCTATGACTATGGAAGAACGCGTGAGCCCCGAAATTATTAACTCCTCAAGAAAACAGCGTATCGCCAAGGGTAGCGGAACGAGTGTTGAAGAGGTTAACAAGCTTCTTCGTCAGTTTGAGCAGATGAAGAAGATGATGAAGCAGTTCTCCGATCCCAAAAAGATGAGAAGAATGGGATTTGGCAGAATGGGTGGTAAAATGCCGTTTTAACGGATTTTAATAAAAAAACAAAAAAATAATTTATTTTTATTCTTGGAGGAATAATATCATGGCAGTAAAAATCAGACTTAGAAGAATGGGTCAGAAGAAAGCACCCTTTTATCGCGTTGTTGTAGCAGACAGCCGTTATCCCAGAGACGGTCGTTTCATCGAAGAGATCGGTTACTACAACCCCATCACAGAGCCCGCTGAGATCAAAATCGATGCTGATAAGGCAAAGAAGTGGATCGCTAACGGCGCACAGCCCACAGACACAGTTAAATCCTTGCTTAAGAGAAGCAACATCGTTGACTAATTAAAGGCAGGAGATAACGATGACGGATTTGAAACAAACCTTGACCGACATTGCTAAGGCAATCGTCGACAATCCCGATGAGGTTACCGTTATCCTTACTGAAGATGACCGTAGCATTACCCTTTCCCTCAACGTTGCACCCGAGGATATGGGAATGGTTATCGGTAAAAACGGAAAGATCGCCAAGGCAATCAGATCTATTATTAAAGCAGCATCTGCTAACTGCGGCAAAAAGGTAAACGTTGAAATTAAATAATTTACCTTCAAATTGAAAACCCGACCTTGACTGTGGTCGGGTTTTTTATTATAATAAGAGGGGGTGAGAATATGGATCAGTTGATTTTGACCTTTAATAAATCACAAATGAAGCTGTATAACGAATTACTGCAAAAAGAAAGCATCGCACTGAGCTTTGATACAGAGCTGCGCGAGATGGACGAAGCGCCGCGCGAAAATATTGAAGAAGCACTCCGCAATATTGAAAATGAAGCAGCGCGCCTTCTGAGCCTTAAGGGTCAAGGCTCTGTGTTCTCTGCCTTTCTCACGCAAGAGGAGATAAAAAGCCTTATTCCCATCTATTATGAGGTCATAAGAAATATTGAGAAAAACCGCAGGATCATTAGCGAGGACACCTGGAGGCTATCATTAATAATATCCGAAGCAGGCGAAGCTTGTGCGGACGTTTATAAGCGATACGCAGACTTTCTGCCATACAAGGCGGCTCTTTATAACAGAGAGGATTACGCATTGCAAATAGACAATACCGACAGGCAATTCAAGGAGAGCATTGAAAAAGCAGAGAGATATAAGCGCTCGATCTTGGAGTGCTTTGAGAGAGCAAGCAAGATAAGTGACCTTGTGAGCGATTTCTTTAAAAAATGCTCCAAGGCGACGGGTGAGCCGAAATTTAAGAAATTTGATGCCTATGATTTCTTTTGGGCGGTGGAATCCTTTACAGAGCAAATAAAAGCAATTAAAAAACAAAAGGAGATGTGAAATTCACATCTCCATTTTTGTTAATAACAAATATTATTTGTATTTGCGCTTTCTTGCAGCCTCTGACTTCTTCTTGCGCTTAACACTGGGTTTTTCGTAGTGTTCTCTCTTACGAAGTTCAGTGAGGATACCGGAACGAGCGCACTGGCGCTTGAAGCGACGAAGAGCACTATCCAAAGATTCGCCTTCTTTAACTCTTACTTCTGCCATTTTCTGTTTCCCTCCCCTCAATTACAATATACTGTTATATTTTACACCAAATTTCCCTATTTGTCAATAGGTTTTTCAATTATTTTACGACGATATTTACGATTTTATTGGGAACGGAAATTTCCTTAATTACCGTTTTGCCCTCGATCGCTGCCTGCACCTTTTCGTCTGCTTTAGCTATGGCAATCGCCTCGTCCTTATCGCAGTTTACCGGAAGCTTTACAGTAGCGCGGAGCTTGCCGTTGACCTGAACTGCGACCTCAACAGAATCATCTGCGCACTTGGATTCGTCATACTTAGGCCAAGGCTCATAAGCTATAGTTTCGTTATGACCGAGAACACTCCACATTTCCTCGCAGATATGGGGAGTTATGCAGGAAAGCATCTTGATAAGTCCTTCTGCATACTCGCGTGAGCATTTACCCTCTTTATACACTGCGTTAACGAAAATCATCATCTGTGAAATAGCAGTATTGAACGCGAGCTTTTCATAGTCCTCTGTGATCTTCTTTACGCTCTTATGATAGATCTTTTCAAGTGCGGGAACGTCGCCGTCAACGATATTTTCGGGCTCGGTGAAGAACGCCCAAACACGATTGAGGAAGCGTCTTGCACCTTCAACACCCTGATCGCTCCATGGCTTGGAAACCTCAAGCGGTCCCATAAACATTTCGTAAAGGCGGAGTGTATCTGCGCCGTATTCACGTACAACGTCAGAGGGATTTACAACGAATTCGGGGAATCTCTTACCCATCTTGATACCGTTAGAGCCAAGGATCAT
>CAZLIB010000022.1:0-11111 GCA_964559465.1 uncultured Lachnospiraceae bacterium | reverse complement strand
CTCATATAGTTGACCTTGGAAACTTCCTGAATACCTGCGGTGGGGACAGTAAGGGGGCAGGTACGGGCATTATATAAATCAGCGGCGTTGAAAAGCTTCACGGCTGTATTTACGATATCATTCCCGATATGATAGAAGCGGGCTCGTATATGTGCGCAGTTGCGGCAACGGGCGGTGAGGTAAATATTAAAAACATAATTCCCAAGCACTTGGAGATAATCTCAACAAAGCTCGTTGAGATGGGTGTTGAAATAGAAATCTATGACGATTATCTCACGGTAAGATCTTCAGGAAAGCTTAAACCCACCAATATAAAAACTCTTCCCTATCCCGGTTTTCCCACGGATATGCACCCACAGTTTTCAACCTTACTCTGCATAGCGGATGGTGAAAGCACGGTAAATGAAACGATCTGGAAAAATCGCTTCAAATATGTGCACGAGCTTGAAAAAATGGGTGCAAACGTTGTTGTTAACGAGCCCAATGCTACCTTTACGGGCATAGAAAAGCTCCACGGCGCATCAGTTCGTTCGGTTGACCTTCGCGCAGGCGCGGCGATAGTAATTGCGGGTCTTGTTGCCGAGGGCACGACCGAGATAACCGATATTTTCACTATTGAACGCGGCTACCTTGACATTGTCGGCAAGCTGCGCGAGCTTGGTGCAGATATTTCCAAGATATATATTGACGAAAACGCGTTCGCCTAAATGAAATTTAAGAAGACCTCAGCTTTGAGGTCTTTTTTATTTTGTCTATTGAGGTTAAAATGTTGACTTTTATTGAAAATTATGATAGAATATTTTGATATCAGAGTTGAATAATAATCTTACATAAAAACACAGGAGATATCTGAAAATGAAAAAAAGATTGATACTTGTTACTTCTCCTCCCGCATCGGGAAAGACCTTTGTTTCACAGCAGCTTGCTAAAGTATTGCCCCACGTGGTTTATCTCGATAAAGATGCCCTTATTCCGCTTTCTAAGCGAGTGTTTATCGCGGCGGGTGAGCCGATCAATCGCTCGTCACAGTTCTTTGAGGAAAACATCAGAAACTTTGAATATGAGGCAATTCTCGATATCGGCTTTGAGGCGCTTAAATATGAGGACCTTGTTCTTATCAACGCGCCCTTTACACGAGAGGTGAGAGATAACGAGTACATCAAATCACTCAAAAAGAAGCTTTCTGACTGCGGCGCAGAGCTTATTCTTATCTGGATAGTTACGGATATTGAGGTAAGCCATAAGAGAATGCTTGCAAGAAATTCACCGAGAGATACATGGAAGCTTGCTCACTGGGACGAGTACGTTGCAGGACGTGACTATTCCACGCCCGATATTCCCGCGCTTTCGGGTTGTCTTGTTAAATTCTTTAACTCAAACAACGTTGAATTTAATGAATCAATGGAGCGAATTTCAAAATTCCTTCTTGAAGATAATTAATTAGCCAAATTTTAGAATTGGGAGATAAATATGAACGAGATTTTTGAAAGAATACAGGAGCTTCGCAGAACGCTCTCATATCACGCTAAACGCTATTATGTTTACGATGATCCCGAAATTTCGGATTTTGAATATGACCGCCTTTATGCTGAGCTTGTTCGCCTTGAGGAAGAAAATCCACAGTATTTTGACCCCACCTCTCCCACAAACCGCGTTGGCGGAAAGCCCCTTGACAAATTCGAAAAGGTGACACACACTGTGCAGATGAACTCCCTTTCAGACGTATTTTCATTTGAGGAGATAAAGGATTTCGTTGACAGAATGGCAGGTATCGTTGAAAATCCCGTATTTTCGGTAGAACCAAAGATAGACGGTCTTTCAGTAGCTCTCACCTATGAAAAAGGAGTCCTTATAAACGGTGCGACACGCGGCGACGGAACTGTCGGTGAGGACGTTACACAGAATATAAAAACCATTAATTCCATACCCTTGAATATTGATGCTACTCTTTCCTTCTGCCTTCGCGGCGAGGTATATATGCCGAGAAAGGTATTTTATGCCCTTAACGAAGAGCGAGAGCAAAAGGGACAGCAGCTCCTTGCTAATCCGCGAAACGCGGCGGCAGGCTCGCTCCGTCAGCTTGACCCCAAGGTTTGCGCCGACAGAAAGCTTGATATATTCATTTTCAATCTTCAGTCGGGCGACGTATACGGTGACAACAGAGTACCGACCTCTCACACGGATACGCTCGACACCATAAAGGAGCTTGGATTTACAGTTCTTAAGGACAGAGTGTGTGTTAACAGCTATGAGGAAATAATCTCTCATATAGAATATCTCGGCTCTATGCGTGATGAGCTTCCCTACGATATTGACGGTGTAGTTATCAAAATCGATAACCTTGCCGACAGAGTAAAAATCGGTGAGGGTACAAACACACCGAGATGGGCGGTGGCATATAAATTTCCGCCCGAAGAAAAGCAAACGAAGCTTGTTGACATCACTGTTGCCGTTGGCAGAACGGGAGTTCTGACACCCACGGCAATTCTTGAGCCCGTGCGCCTTGCAGGAACGAGCGTTTCACGCGCTACCTTGCATAATCTCGATTTCATTCGAGAGAGGGGCATCAAGCTTTATGACACGGTTACTGTAAGAAAAGCAGGAGATATAATTCCCGAGGTGCTTTGCGCTCATCCCGAAAGACGTGACGGCACACAGATCGAATTCTATATGCCAACTCACTGCCCATCCTGCGGTGAGCCCGTAACTCGCGACTCGAATGACGGCGCGGCTATTCGCTGTACTAATTCCTCCTGCCCTGCTCAGCTTTCGCGAAGCATTGAGCATTTTGCTTCAAAGGGCGCGATGAACATTGACGGTCTTGGCCCGCAAATAGTAAATGCTCTTCTTGAAAACGGTCTTATCAAGGACTGCGCCGACCTATACCTCTTAACCGAGGAGCAGGTGGCAGGCATTGAGCGAATGGGTAAAAAGAGCGCGCAAAATCTTATAAATTCGATAAACAATTCAAAGAGCGCAGGGCTTGAGCGCCTTGTTTATGCTCTTGGAATAAGAAATATCGGCGAGGTGGCTGCAGAGGCACTTGCAAGTAGATATAAAACCCTTGAGGCACTTATGAGTGCTGCAAAGGAGGAGCTTTGCGAGATACAGGATTTCGGGGAGATAACAGCAGACTGTGTTGTTGAATTCTTCTCGCACGAGCAGAATATCGAGCTTTGCAAAAAGCTTGCTGACCTCGGACTTAACACAAGCTCTACCTTCGTTCAGCTTGACGCGAGATTTGAAGGACTTACCTTTGTTCTCACGGGAACGCTCCCCTCAATGAGCCGTGACGTTGCAAGTAATATGATAAAAGACAGGGGCGGTAAGGTCTCCGGCTCGGTTTCATCAAAAACAAGCTACGTGCTTGCAGGCGAGGATGCGGGAAGCAAGCTTACAAAAGCAAAAAATCTTGGAATAAATATCATCGACGAAGAAGAATTCCTTAAGATGTGTAACTGATTAAAGTAGCCCCGTGTATTGCAGTATGCCATTATAAATACCCTCTGCAAAAAGCTCGGGGCTGTTATTCATCAAAGTGGCGTCGCCGGGGTTTGAAATAAATCCCATTTCGACAAGAACGGCGGGCATTCGCGTCTTTCGCAGTACGTAAAGACCCGGGCGCTCCACTATTCCGCGATTGCGCAGACCCGTTATGCGATTGAGCCAGACGAGTATGTCCTCGCCAAGCTCACTTGCAACGCTAGGCTCGTTGTATACGAGCACCTCACTGCCCGAAACGGAAGCATTGCTCGAAGCATTTGTATGCAGGCTTACAAAATAATCTGCGCCAAAGGCGTTCGCCTCGTCAACTCGTATTCGCAGGCTGCTTGCGTTGGTAGTGCCGAGTATCTCGTCGGGTGTTGAGCGCGAAACTCTTACGTCAAAATTACCGTTCTGGCGCAAAAGCGCGGCAAGACGAGTGCCTATCTCATAGGTAATGTCCTGCTCGACAAATCCGTTGCCCTCAGCACCTGCATTTGGCGAGGACGGATTGTGACCCTGATCTATATATATTTTTATAGCCATATTAACCCCCAAAAATTTCATTAATATCATTTTATGAAAAATCCCATATGATGTGAAAGGAGCCGTATGAGCAGTATTAAATCCACAAATACGGATTACGAAAAGAATAGAATCGAAAAAGGTATGCTCTATCTCGTGGCAACTCCCATCGGCAATCTTGCCGACCTTTCCGAGCGCGCCGTCAAGGTGCTCTCAGAGGTCGATTTCATTGCCGCCGAGGACACGAGAAACTCAATGAAGCTTCTTTCCTACCTTGGTATCAGCAAGCCGATGGTTTCATATTTTGAGCATAACAAGCGCGAGCGCGGTCAGGTAATTGTTGACCGACTCAAGTCGGGCGAGAGCTGTGCACTTATCACCGATGCAGGCACGCCCGCAATCAGTGACCCCGGTGAAGATATAGTTGCGCTTTGCGCGGAGCAAAACGTTCCCGTTACGAGTATCCCCGGCGCGTGCGCAGGCATCGTTGCACTCACGCTTTCGGGACTTCCCACGGGAAGATTCTGCTTTGAGGGCTTTCTTTCCGCAAATAAGGGCGAGCGCCGTGAACGGCTTTCTGAGCTTGAAAACGAGAAGCGTACAATGATCTTTCACGAAGCCCCCCACAAGCTCAAAGCAACTCTTGAGGATATGAAGAACACCTTTGGCGGTGACAGAAGAATATCTCTTTGCCGCGAGCTGACAAAGAAAAACGAAGAGGTGCTTCGCCTGACTCTTGATATTGCAGTTACATATTATGAAGAAAACTCTCCCCGTGGAGAATATGTCCTTATCGTTGATGGCAGAGGTAAAAACGATAATACTGAGTGCTTCTGGCAAAATATGAGTATTGGGGAGCACGTTGAATTCTATATTTCAAACGGTCTTTCAAAAATGGACGCGATAAAGAGCTGTGCCAAGGACAGGGGCGTGCACAAAAACATAGTATATAAAGAAATCTGTAACTAAAGGAGGACATTTTTATGAAAAAAAGAGTCGGAATAGTTGGCGCTACCGGTATGGTGGGTCAAAGATTTCTTACATTACTTGAAAATCATCCATATTTTGAGGTGACTGCGCTTGCGGCATCGGCAAGAAGTGCGGGCAAACGCTACGAGGATGCAGTGGGTGAGCGTTGGAAGATGAGCACTCCCATTCCCGAGGAATATAAAAATATGATTATTATAGACGCGCAGGATATTGACGGGATAAAACCGCTTGTTGACTTTATCTTCTGCGCTGTAGATATGAAAAAGGACGAAACAATGGCGCTTGAGGAAGCATATGCAAAGGCTGAGATACCCGTTGTTTCTAACAACTCCGCAAACCGCTTCACTCCCGACGTGCCAATGGTGATACCCGAAGTAAACCCCGAGCATCTTGAAGTTGTCAAAGCGCAAAAAGCGCGGCTTGGAACAAAGCGCGGATTTATAGCAGTTAAACCAAACTGTTCTATTCAGTCCTACGTTCCTGCTCTCACTCCACTGCTTAAATACGAGCCGTACGAAATAGTGGCGACCACCTATCAGGCAATATCGGGCGCAGGAAAAACCATCTCTGAATGGCCCGAGATGGTTGACAATATCATTCCCTATATCGGCGGCGAGGAGGAAAAGAGCGAGCAGGAGCCCCTTAAGGTCTGGGGCAGGATCGAAAACGGCGAGATAGTTAAGGCGAGCACACCCGTTATCACAACTCAGTGCATACGAGTTCCCGTTTCTGACGGTCACACTGCCGCCGTTTTCGTTAAATTCAGTAAAAAGCCCACAAAGGAAGAAATACTTCGCGCGTGGAGTGATTTCGCAGGAGAGCCTCAGATACTTCAGCTCCCACACGCGCCAAAGCAGTTTATTACTTATTTTGAAGAGGATAATCGTCCACAGGCAAGGCTCGACCGCGACATATACGGCGGTATGGGCATAACCGTAGGACGGCTTCGTGAAGATCACGTTTACGACTATAAATTCGTCGGTCTTTCACACAACACTCTTCGCGGCGCGGCAGGAGGTGCGGTACTTATCGCCGAGCTTCTTTACAAAAAAGGATATTTTGATTAGGTAAAAATTATGATTTTAAAATTGATTCTTGACAGATACGAGGAGAATTTTGGCGTTTGCCTTGATTTTGACGGCAAAAGATATCTGATACCCAAGGAAATACTATTGGGTGTTGAGGTCAACGATATATTTAATATTGAATTTGACGGCAAGAGCTTTCAGTCACCCATAGTTCTGGTAGAAGAAACAAAGGAAAGAAAAGAGCAAATCTCCCAAAGGATGAAAAAGCTTTTTAAAATGTGCAGGGATAGGAGACCGCCTAAAATATGATTAGCTACGATGTTAAAATTCAGGATTTCGGCTCTGCTATTCTCATAGCGGCACAAAAGCAGGTGCTTAAAAAGGCAGTCTTTTCAAAGCATATTGATAAAAATATCATCAAAACGGTCATTACCCTCAAAAACATTTCGGGTAAGCTCTGTCTTCAGGCAGAGAGCTTTCACTCCGATAACAAAGCAAAGCACGAGAATATCCCGCTTGACGTCAATACACACACTCGGCTTTGTGAGCTTATATCCTATTGTATGCAGGTAAATCTTATAACAACGCTCGGCGAGTGCGAATATAAGGCGTCAAAATCAGGCAAGATCACACTTATCGGTGTAAATAACCTCGTTTTGAAGATGAACAACTCGGAAAATACGCCAAAAGTGAGTATTTCGGGAAATAATCAAGAGAAAAATTATATAATTACAGGAGATGCGCCATTTCTTCAATATCTTGGTGTAAGCGACAAAAACGGAAGAATATACGACAAAAAGCAGTCAAAATTCCGCCAGATAAACAAGTTTGTTGAGAACGTAAGGGATATTTATTCCCACCTCTCGCCCGAGGGCGAGCTGGTCGTTTACGACCTTTGCTGCGGCAAAAGCTATCTCTCGTTTGCGGTATATCATTATCTTAAAAACGTGATGGGCAGAGAGGTCAAAATGTATGGCGTTGACCTAAAGCGCGACGTTATAGAATATTGCAACAAGGTCGCGCATGAGGTCGGCTTTGATGGTCTTGAATTTTTCTGCGGCGATGTTACGAAATATGAGTGCAAGAAAAAGCCCGACCTTGTTATATCTCTCCACGCGTGTGATATTGCCACTGATATAGTGCTTGATAAGGCTATGGCAGAGGGGGCTAAGGTCATTCTTTCAACTCCCTGCTGTCATCACGAGCTCAATCACAAAATAAACTGCAAGCCTCTCTCATTCGTTACAGAGTATTCAATGCTTCGTCAAAAGCTTTGTGACGCGGCAACGGATGCACTCCGTCTTAAAAGGCTCGAAGCCAACAACTACTCCTGTGTTGCACTTGAGCTTATCGACCCCGAGGAAACCCCAAAAAATATACTTCTTCGCGCAATCAAAAATCCAAACACCCCCGCAAATCTCAAGCGCGCGGACGCGGCGGCACAAGAATATGAGATAGCAAAAAAATTCTTACTTGGTGAATAATGACTTATAAGCATCTTAAAAAATTTTTAGCAGACAATACACGAACAGAAAATATTATGGCTTTTGACCTGATTCCAAACGGCATCAGGTCAAAAGCCATTTTCATTGTCGGAGAAAGCACGGGCAATACGGGCGCATTTTTGTCATCAATTATGAGTGAATGTAATATTTCCCATTCAAGATATATCAACAGTGAGGGGCTCGATTTAAAAAACAGGTTTATAAATCTTAATTCTGTTATTGATATAAACAAGCTTTGCGAAAGTGCAAAGTACACTATCAAAAAGTGTAAAAAATTAATTTCAAACGATACGCTTCTGTTTATTCTGTCACTTGATCTGCTTGACGGTAGCGAATATATCATTATCGAAATAAGCGAAATGCTTTATAGCGACGTAATTGAAATTTTCACTCCTAACGCAATAATATTTGCGCTGAACGACGATAAAAAGGCAGAAAAATATATTCAAAATGCGCCGCTTGGCGTCGCGGAGATAATTACACTTTCACAAAACGAGAACAAAGATTATATCTCGAATTCAAAAAACGCAAACGGCGCGCGCATAAGCTATGCTTCGCAAAACAAGATAACTCCTTTCAGAGCAAATCTTCTCGGAACGGAGTTCTATCATTTCAACTATCTTTATCATATTCCGACCATAGACCAAAGAGCCATTCCACACGCCCACCTTGCGATAGAAGCCGCCGCGGCTCTTTTTGCGCCTTCAAAGCCGCTTATATACAAAGGACTTGAAAACGCAAGACCAACAGATGATTTTGAAATATATTCCATCTCGCCGAACGTGCTTTTGTGGAAAGGAGAGCAAAATTTCGAGCTGTATCACAAAATGAAATATAAGATAGTAACAAATAAAGACGAGTTTGCCACACCAACCGAAAACACCGTTTTCTGCGGTGATACCGCCTTTATTGCCGAGATAAAAGAAAAGCTAAAATAAAATGCAGTTGCGTTAGCAACTGCATTTTTTTATTTAGCCAATTCAATTAATTTAAGGCAAAGCTCGGTATAATTCATTCCGGCTGCCGCCGCCTCCTGAGGAAGCAGGCTTGTGGGCGTCATACCGGGAAGCGCGTTTGCTTCAAGGAAGAAAAATTCGCCACTCTCATCAAGAATAAAATCAATTCTTGAATACGTGCCAAGTCGAAGCACCCTGTGGGCGCGCTCGGCATAGGATTGAAGCTTTTTGGTAAGCTCGTCAGAAATTGGTGCGGGACAGATCTCACGCGCAAGTCCTGCCTGATATTTGACCTTGTAGTTATAGAAATCACCCGTTGCGATTATCTCGATGGGTGGGAGGGCCTTGCCCTCAAGAATTCCAACAGAGAATTCTCTACCAACCACCTGCTTTTCAACAAGCACGTTTTCGGAGAATTTTTCTGCCTCGCAAAGCGCTGCTTCAAGCTCGTGCTCATTTACTACCTTGGTAACGCCAACGCTTGAGCCGTTATCTGCGGGCTTAACAAAGCAAGGAATAATACCTTTAAGCTCGCTTATGTCATCTTTATTTGTAAACCACTCTGCTGTGGGTATTCCCTCACGCGCAACAAGCTCCTTTGAGATTATCTTATCCATTGAGAGCATACAACCCACTGACGAGCTGCCCGTAAATCTTACACCGTTCATTTCAAGAAGAGCCTGTAGCTTACCGTTTTCGCCTATTCCGCCGTGAAGCGCAAGGAAGGTTACGTCTGCCATCTTACAAAATTCGATAACATTCTCACCAACGGGATTCTTTCTTCCGCCGTTGTTTGCAATTAGTGCTTCAAGATCAGGTGCGATTTCGGGGATCTTATATTCATATCTGCCCGAAACATCGTCAAAGCTCATATTTTCTTTTTTTATTCCGTAATACAGGTCAACAAGCACTGCCCTCTCACCCGAGTCACGCAAAGCGTTTGCAATAAGTGAACCGGAAGCGAGAGATACGTCACGCTCCATGCTAAGTCCGCCTGCCAAAACTACTATATTCATCATCAAAAACCTCTTTTCAAGTTGTCAATACATTATATTCTATTTAACTGTTATTTTTGCAAGACCTGCTTCGCTCGTTTCCTTGTAAGCAGGCGACATATCGTCGCCCGTCTCCTTCATAGCAATAACCACCTTATCAAACGAGATCTTTCTCGTATCAAAAAGCAGATCTGAAAGATTTGCAGCGTTTATAGCCCTCATCGCCGCAACTGCGTTACGCTCAATGCAGGGTATCTGCACAAGACCGCAAATGGGATCACAGGTAAGCCCCAAATGATGCTCAAGCGCGATCTCCGCAGCGTATTCTATTTTATCAAGATCCATTCCGTAAAGCTCTGCAAGCGCCGCCGCCGCCATTGAGCAAGCACTTCCAATCTCTGCCTGACATCCGCACTCCGCACCCGAAATTGAAGCGTTGTGCTTTATGAGGTTTCCAATAATGCCCGCTGTGGTGAGCGCTTTAATAATATCGTCATTACTTGCTCCCTTTTTCTGCTGATGATAGAGCATTACCGCAGGCAGCACGCCTGCCGCGCCGCAGGTGGGTGCAGTAACGATATGCTGACCCGCCGCATTTTGCTCACCAACCGCAAAGGCATAGGCGCAAACAAGACGGTTCTCTCTCGTTTCTGAGTTTTCAGCTTCATTGTGTGTATTATAAAGCTGCTTTGCCTTTTTGTGAACGCCAAGACCGCCGGGGAGAATACCGTCGTCAACAAGACCTGCTTCAATGGAATGCTTCATAGCTTCCCATATTTTTTCCATATGCGCATAAAAGCCATCCCCCTCTATTTCAAAGGCATATTCCCAAATTCTTATACCTTTTTTACGGCAATGATCCGCAATATCTTTAAAGGTGTCAAGTGGGTATATCATTTCACTTTGGGCAAGAGTTTCGCCATCCGCGACGATGCTTCCGCCACCAACACTGTAAAAACGTTGTTTTGCAATATCTTTCTCACCACTTATCGCTATAAGATCCATTGTATTGGGATGCACGGTACATTCGGTATCAAAGTCAAAATCTACGTCACATTTTGCGGGCAAAAAGGTCTGCTTGATAACGTAATCCGTTCCGTGTCCCTTGCCTGTTTTTGAGAGCGAGCCGTAAAGCACCGCCCTGTAGCACTCTGCGGGATGCTCTGCTTTAAAGCGCAGGCAAGCGCGCTCGGGACCGATGGTATGAGAGCTTGAAGGACCGCGCCCTATTTTGTAAAGCTCGACGAGGGACGACATTCCTCCCCCTCTCGTAAGCTTTTTGCTTTGCGTTTCCTCAGGTTGATAAAAATAAGTTATAGAAACGCCAAATATCTTGGCTATCTGCAAAAGATTTTTTGTAGAGGGGTTGGAGAGATTTTTCTCCCATTTTGAAATCGCCTGCTCACTTATACCAAGTCGTTCTGCAAGCTCGCGTTGAGTCACGCCCTTATTTTTTCTTAACTTCTTAATTCTTTCACCTTGGCTTCGCATATATTCACCTCACGAAATCAACCTTAAGTTGATTTTATTTTAACACACACATGTATATTTGTCAACAAATTATTGACATTTCAATAAAAAAAAGATACAATAATCTCGGTTAATATTTTCAAATTTTGATTTATCGCG
>CAZLIB010000021.1:0-11260 GCA_964559465.1 uncultured Lachnospiraceae bacterium | reverse complement strand
GCCTTTGCGCCAAGTGTGTTGTGAGGGAGCATACCCTTAACCGCGAGTGTCATTGCAAGCTCGGGCTTTGTAGCCATAAGTGTCTTGTACTGAACCGCCTTCATACCGCCGATATAACCGGAGTGATGATAGTAGTACTTCTGTTCAAGCTTTCTGCCTGTGAGAACTGCCTTGTCAGCATTGATGATAATTACGAATTCACCGCAGTCAGCGTGGGGTGTAAATTCGGGACGGTGCTTGCCACGAAGGATGTTAGCAGCAGCAACTGCTGTTCTACCAAGGGGCTTGTTAGCAGCGTCTATAACGTACCATTTTCTTTCAATGGTATTTGCATTAGCAAAATAAGTAGACATTAAATGTTTCCTCCAATAAAATTAGTAAGTTTTTTAACCTTGCACATTATAACACTTAAAACAATCCTTGTCAATAGTTTTTTTGAAACTTTTTTTGCCATTTTAATTTATCACAACACAACCTCGTTTTTTCTCGTTTTTTCATATCATTTGCTCGTTTTTTCTTGCTTGAGATTTTAAAATTTTTTTGAATATTTTTTCGCTATATTTAATATTTTAGTATAAATGAGCAAAAAGAGAGGATAATTCAATGAATCATAACCATTTTTTACCGGAGGGCAGCTTACTTCGCTCGCAAGAAAATTTATCATACATATCCGGAATTTCAGGGCTTGAGCGCGCTATGCGCGAGGACAAAACTCTTGAATCCACTGTAATAATGTGCGACGAAGACCTTAATTTACACGTCGATCTGTTTGGCATACGTGGAATAATTCCAAAAAGTGAATGTGTATTCTCACAAAATGGTGAGTCGCCAAAGGACATTGCCATAATCACGCGTGTAGGTAAGCCCGTCTGCTTCAAGGTCAAAGCAATAGAGCCCTTTGGCGACACCTATCGCGCTATTCTTTCAAGAAAAGAGGCACAGATAGAGTGCAAGAACTATTATATCTCATCACTTATCGCAGGAGATATAATTCCCGCAACGGTAACGCATCTTGACACCTTCGGTGCATTCGTTGACATTGGCTGCGGCATAGTTTCCCTGCTCTCCATTGACTGCATCTCCATTTCCCGAATCAGTCATCCATCTGACCGACTTTCAAGCGGTCAAAGAATATACACGGTGGTAAAATCAAACGATGCGGAAAGCGGTCGCATATACGTAACACTCAAGGAGCTTCTTGGCACTTGGGAAGAAAACGCGCGCGAGTTCTGCGTTGGTCAGACAGTTTCGGGCATCGTTCGGAGCATTGAAAGCTACGGCATCTTCATTGAGCTTGCCCCAAACCTTGCGGGTCTTGCAGAACTGAAGGACAGCAATCCAATATTCAGAGATATAGAGGTCGGAAACAAGGTTTCGGTATACATCAAGAGTATTTTGCCCGACAAAATGAAGATAAAGCTTGTGCTTATCGACAAAGCTCACGCGCCAAGCGCAAGCGCGATGCTTCGCTATTATATCGATCCGAAAACGACGAGCCATATCACCTCTTGGCGATATTCACCCGAGGAATGTGTCAAAACGGTTCAAACTGTTTTTGATTAATTCATTGACTTTTCTGTTAAACTTGTCTATAATATATAGGTAATAATTTAACAGAGGAAACCATGGAACATAAAGAACTGTTTTTGAAAACGAGCGTGCTACGGCTATTCTTTATCGCCGCAATTCCGGGTGCTATAAGTATGCTTGCTTCGGCTTTATACGGTCTTTTCGACGGCATTTTCGTCGGGCAGATACTTGGCGACACCGCCTTTGCCGCAATAAACCTTGCCTTTCCGTTCGTAATTATAAATTTCGCCCTCTCCGACCTTATCGCAGTTGGATCTGCAGTGCCTATTTCAATAGCGCTCGGCAGACAGGAGGAAAAAGAGGCAAACAATATTTTCACCTGTGCGCTCCTTATGATAATGGGAGCCGGCATATTTATGGGAACGCTTTTGTATTTTAGCTCTCCCTGTCTTCTTGCGTTTCTTGATGCAAGTGAAGAGGCGCAGCGCCTTGCAGTACAGTACATTCGTGTATATGCCCTTTTTTCGCCGCTGATTACGGGTGGCTTTGCGCTTGACAATTATTTAAGAATATCAGGAAAAACCAAATTCGGTATGTGGCTCAGCATTGTGGTAAGCATAGTTACCGCTCTGCTTGAATTTGTATTTTTATTCGTATTAAGGCTTGATATTTGGGGAGCGGCACTCGCCAGTTGCCTATCTATGCTTGCATACGTGCTAATTGCGTTTCTTCCCTTTGCGCTTGGAAAATTTACGTTACGTCTTACAAGACCAAAATTTTCAGTTAATACTACAAAACAGATAATAAAATGCGGATTACCCATCTTTTTAAGCAATATATCGGGCAGAGTAACCTCGGTCGTAATGAACAAAGCTCTCATCTCAATGGGAGGCGACTCTGCAGTCGCCATTTATGGAATACAGATGTATCTTGGTGAGGTGCTTAATCCCGTTATTTACGGTATCTGTGACTCAACTCAACCCGCAATAGGCTACAACTGGGGTGCAAAACGCCTTGACCGTGTCAAAAAACTCGCAAAATGCATATTCTCCGCAAGTGCGCTCGTAAGCATTGTTTCGTTTCTTACAATGTGGTTCTTCCCCGAGATATTGATATCGCTTTTCACAACGAGCACCGATACTGCTTTTCTTGATGAAGCAATAAAAGCACTGAAAATTTTTGCCGTATCAAAGCTCTTCTTCTGGTTTGCGTTTGCAACTCAAAGCTACCTGACTGCTGTAGAAAAATCCTTGTTTGCAACTCTAATATCCGTTGGAAGTGCATTCGTTTTCCCCATAACCTTTATTGTGGCGCTGAATTCCATTGGTCTTACAGGACTTTGGCTCAATGCACCGCTCACAATGGCATCAGTAGCACTACTGTCTGTAATTCTTCTTTTCATCTTCTCTCGCGAGATGAAGAAAAAGGAAAAAAATATGCTTCCAAAACTTGAAATCAAATAGAAAAGCACCCAAGGGGTGCTTTTCTATTTTATAGATTATATTCTTTTGCTTTCTTTACGTAAGAATCCGCATTTTCCGCAATAGAGCTTATTTCCTGCTCAGTCAGCTGTCTTACTATCCTCATAGGATTGCCAAAAGCAAGACTTCCTGCAGGAACTACCTTGTTTTGAGTAACCAGAGTGCCTGCTCCTATGATGGAATTTTCCTCTATCACCGCGCCGTCTAAAACAATGGCGCCCATTCCTATCATCACGTTGCTTTTTACTGTGCAGCCGTGGACTATTGCTCCGTGCCCAATAGTAACGTTATCTCCAATTTTCACACCGTAGCTTTTGCTTGTGTGAATAACGGCATTGTCCTGAACGTTAGAATTTTCACCTATTTTTACCTCGTCAGAATCAGCTCTGATAACAGCATTGTACCAAACACTGCTGTTTGCTCCTATTTCAACGTCTCCGATAACCTTTGCTCCATCAGCTATAAAAACACTTTTATCTATTGATTTCATAAAAACCTCTAACATATATTTTTTGCGTATTCTTCAATAGTTTTTCTTATCTGTGTAAGCTTCTCTTCATCGTGAATGTATGCTTTTCTTGGCTTTACAAAATTGGTCGAGCCGCGTTTTTCATAGGAATAACGTGGGATAAGTTGAATATGATAATGGTTGTTTAATCCATCACACATAGTACACATATATACTCGCTCACAACCGTACACTTCTTTTATAATAAGCATAAATTGCTTTGCAAATCTGATTATTTTTTCATTTATCTCGTCAGACGCTTCGCTCATATCGTGATAATGCTCCATAGTTGATATGCACATATGTCCCTCTGAACGAGGCGCGCCAACAAAAAAGCATTCAATATCGGCGTCCTCATAGAGCATCTTGTCCTTGTTATCCCCGTATATCGCTCCGCCGTGTTCTCTGTTAAAACAGGTCGGACAAATCCCAAGATCAGTGAGTTCCCCGGGAGTCATTTTCATCAATTCTTCATTTGTGGGCATATTTTCACCTCTATTCTTTATTCTTGTTGATTTTCTTTTAGGCAATTAGTTATTCATATTACACTTCTATCGTTTTATAAACCCTATACGTCCCATTCTTACCCGTTTCGCTTGTGCCGATAACAAATGTATTGGCCATAAGGATTTCGGGCAATTTCACGTCACCAAGAAGCGCGTGTGCGGCGTTTATCTTCTCCGCGTCGTCATCCATAAAGAGCGTTGTGTGGAAGATAAAATCCAAGTCGTATTCGTGAAGCGGAATACCGTATTTTTCTTTCAGCATCATATTGAGCTTTGTTGCAAGTGATTCCAAATCTTCATTTGAATACATTCTTATCCACTCGATATTTTCGTGCTTTTCAACCCCCTTTACCGATATTTCAAAGGGATTTTGCGCGTTGTAAATATCAGTTATATCGCCTAAAACTCTATCAAAAATTGAATTTTCAATTTCAAAGGAGATCTTCAAAGAAATATGAAGCGGCAGTTGACAGGTTACGTTCGAAATGTCGATTTTTCCAAACACGCTGTCAACTGCGCCTCTTACCTCTTTGAGCTGGTCCTCAACGTTGATTCCAACCCAAATATACATATTAATTACCTCTTATCTGAAGTCGGTCGTGCCGTCTTCAAAATAAATTCTTGTTCGCATTATATCATAATGCTCTTGCGTTACGTCACCCGACAAAATGTGGAGCTTATCCTTGAGCATTGTAATAATGTTTTCGGGATTGATATGCGGATGCGTCTGATTAATGGAAGCGGATAATTTCGCATTTATCTTAATCACACCGTCCTCAAGCGAAACACTAACGTCGCGAATATAGGGTGCAATATCAATCTCCTTAAAGAATATCTTTTTATATTTATCCTTTGCCTTTTTGAGAATAATTACCTGCTCGGCAGTGAGGATCTTTTCGATCTCACGCGCCAAAGCTTCGTCAGCACCCGTAGTGTTTATCTCAAAATCATACTCCGCCCAATAAATGTCCTCTAAAGCCGTTTCGGGATAATAAGCATCAAGGAAGCGAAGCTCCTCGGTAAGCTCGTAGTTGATATGCTCCATAAGCTCCAGTGGCGGGATAGCTCTCTCAACTCGCACGTCGAGATATTCACACTCGCTCTGCGCACCAACCGAGAGAGGAAGCGCAAAAATGAGCTTTGCGTGGGGGTTGAATCCCTTACTGTACCAAAGCGGCGCTTTTGCGCGAACAAGCACCTTAGCCATCGCCTTTTGAAGATCAAGGTGTGAGATGAACTGAAGATTTCCAACCTTGCGGAATTTAAATCTTACGTACCTCGGCTCGGGGAGCATGGGGTGATCGTCCTTACGGTAAGGCTTTAATTTTGTTCCTTTTTCGGACACCACGTTCTCTCACCTCCAAGCTTATTTACGCCGCAGCCAGAGCATTTTTCACGGCAAGAGGGCGTTGTTTTCTCTGCATAAGCATTTTTTCGCTCACGCGCGAGGAATTCCTTTGTAACTCCGCAATCAATAACGTCCCAGGGGAGAACCTCATCCTCGCCCCAAACTCTGTTTGAATAGAAGTTATAGTCAATTCCGCAGTCCTCGAACACCTTTATCCACTCGTCATAGCGGAAGAACTCATCCCACGCGTCGAAGCAGAAGCCTCTCTCACAAGCAAGGGCAAGGGCAGGCGCAAGACGGCGGTCTCCGCGCGCCAAGATCGCCTCAACGTGTGAAACACGTGCGTCGTGATGGACGTATCTTATCTTTCTGTCAGTTATCTTGCTTTCAAGATATTTCTGCTTTTCAAGAAAAGTTTCCATAGAATCCTGCGCTTCCCACTGGAAGGGCGTAAAGGGCTTGGGAATAAAGCAGGAAACGCTCACTGTCACAGACGGCGCTCTCCCCTTTTGCCTGTTGGGATTTGCGTAATATTCTTCAATCACTGACTTTGCAAGAGAGGCAATACCATAAAGGTCCTCGTACGTTTCGGTAGGTAAGCCCATCATAAAATAGAGCTTACAAGAGGTCTTTCCCGCGTCAAATCCAACATTTACCGCACGCAAAAGATCTGCTTCGCACACGTTTTTATTGATAACGTCGCGAAGTCGCTGACTTCCCGCCTCGGGAGCAAACGTAAGACCGCCCGTGCGAACGGTTGATATCTTTTCCATAAGCTCCTTTGTGAAGCTGTCAACACGAAGTGACGGAAGCGACAGGCTGACCATATTTTCATCAGTCCACTCAAGAAGACCGTCGGTAAGCTCGGAAAGTCTTGAATAGTCGCTTATTGAAAGTGATGAAAGTGAGATCTCATCATAGCCCGTGGCTTCAAAAAGGCATTTTGCTTGCTCATTCAACACCTCGGGAGTCTTTTCTCTTACAGGACGGTAAACCATTCCCGCCTGACAGAAGCGGCAGCCGCGAATACAACCGCGATACACCTCAAGCATTATTCTGTCATGCACCGTTTCAATATAGGGCATGACCACCTTGTCAGGAAAATATGCCTTATCCATATCGGTCATAATTCTCTTAAGCACGCGCTTCGGCACGTCGTCGTAGATCGGTGTATACGCCTTTATTGTACCGTCCTCGTTATATGTAACGTCATAGAGCGACGGCACGTAAATTCCACCAATTTCAGCAGCTGCTCTATGAAGAAAATCCTTTTTATTATACGTGCCGTTCTCTTTCATCTCAATGTAAAGACGTGTGAATTCAACAAGATTTTCCTCGCCCTCGCCGATGGAGAAGCAATCAAAGAAATCTGCAACGGGCTCTGCGTTATAAGCGCAGGGACCGCCGCCGATAATGATTGGAAAATCCTCTCCCCTATCCTTTGAGTAAAGGGGAATGTTTGCAAGAGAGAGCATTTTAAGCACTGTCGTATAACACATTTCATACTGAAGCGTTATACCGATAATGTCAAAATCCGCAAGCGGATCTCCGCTTTCATGAGCGCAGAGGGGAATACCGTATTCCCTCATCTTCTCCTGCATATCGGTCCAGGGCGCGTAAACGCGCTCGCACCACACGTCACTCTCTTGATTGAGCGCACCGTAAAGTATTCTGACGCCCAGATTGGACATTCCTATCTCATAGGTATCTGGAAAGCAGAACGCCCATCTTGCTTTTATATTTTCTTTGTCCTTGATTATCTGTCCGAATTCACCCGCGCTATATCTGCCGGGCTTTTCGACCGATTTAAGAACCGAACTGTTTTTTATATTCATTATTTCACCAATTAACGTTTAATGTAGAAGTGAGTAAGAAGCATCATTATTGATGCGCAAAGCGCCGTTGCAAGTGCTAGAACAAGAATACTTACCGTATTGATGCCCGAAAGAAGCACTAACGCAAATGAAAGAATTCCGACAAGAACAATAGACACCATTCTTGCCTTAGAGATAAGTGTCTCAAATGCATTGAGTTTTATACACATCATAAGCGCCTCTGAAAGAGCACGCACGTTCTTTGTTGAAACCACACCGCCCTCAATAGATTTTTCATGTGGCTTAAACTCCTTAAGCGTGGGGCGAACTATGCTTATTGAAAAACGCTTTGCATCACCGTATTTTTTAGCCCACTTATTATTAATGTTGGGGTCGGATGAGCGAATACCGATGCCCACACCGCGTGCAGTGAGCTTTCTCGCAAGCTTTTCAAACTCTGCAGAGAAATGATAGGTCACGTAAAGCTTTGCACCGAGCGTTCCGTTAAGAGCGATAAACATAATGCTCTCCTCGCCCCTCTCCTCTGCTTTTACGTCCGCACTTGTGTAGCTTGGATGGATACCCCTGCTCTTCATAAAGGTGCCCGTACCGATAAGAACCGAGGTTCTGTTGTCGACGATGGCAACTATCCCCTCTTTACTGATCTCCTTAATCTCAACGTTCTTTGAGTGTACCATTTCAGTCGTAGCAAATTCAAATACTCCCTTAAGAGGTCCTCCAATCTTTGAGAACACCGCCTGTGTATGATAAAGAATTCTGTATATCTCGTTATTATCATAGAGCTTAAGGCCTTTTGTTCTTACACTCTTTTTGTTGAATACGTTGAAATCGTCAAAGTAAACAATATTGCACCTTCCGTACTCGGCAACACTTGATTTACCTATAATGCCCGTCTTATATCTCTTAAGCGCCCTGTATACCGTAAAGAAAGCAAATTCGCTTTCAAAGATAGAACCACAGACCAAAGCAAATAAAAGAGTAATAATAAAGCTTAAAACGATAGTTTCGAAATTTTCCCCCATAAGAAGAAGCACCAGCATAACACACAGTGCAACGGAAAAGCTGATAATAAGCGATATGAGCTTACTTGTCATATTTTCTGCAGGCTTTGCCGTTCTTGCAAAATATTTGCTAATGCTCGGAACACGCGAGATGCAGTAGCTATCCTGATCAATAATATCGCTATGCAATTCTTCCTCACCCATTCTAAGCTTACCGTATGGTTCAAGAACGAGCTTTTTATCGCTAAGGGAAATAATATTGAATACTCCCGATTGCTGATAAACATCAAACATATCGTATATCAAGCTGATAAGTATAATGAAAGCCGCAACCGAATGTAACGTCGTGCCCGCATCGGCATAACCCGTTGTGAGTATCAAAACATCGTGAAGCACGCAAAGAACCGAGGCTATCATCGCACTAATGTACGAGATAGAAGAAAATCCAAGTATATCCTTGCCAAGCTTGATAATCTTATTAAAAGAAATTGCAATACACAGGAAGAGCAGCTGAAGTCCCACAAGAACATGAACATAAGGGTATTCCCTAATATTAAACACTCCCGGAAGCTCAATTCCTGCCCAACCTATTACCTCATACGCAAGAAGCACAAGTGCAAAAATTGCAGTTCCAATAGTTTGCAAAAGAATTCTCTTTTTGTCGTTACTATATTTTTTCTTTATCTTTACATTCTGTGCAAGAGATGAATATTCCTCGCTACAGAATCCATATATCTTTTTATTTGCAAGTGCACTCGTCTCATCCTTTTCGGAATCATGAACTGCCTGGCGAATCTTTTCAAACCCAACGGTCTGATTAAGCTCGCTTTCTCCTCCAAGCGCAACCATAAGCGCAATATCGACCGCGTCAAGCTCTTTATCAACAACCACGGAGTTAAAATAGTCAGTTTTACCCCTTGCCGCGTTCGCTATCTCGGCGCTACGCGCAAGCTCCTCCTGAGTCGGAGGAATAATTCCCTCCTCTGCAGTCGCATACTGCTTGTCCTTCATAAGCTGTTCCCAGTCCTCAAAGATGGTGTACTGCTTATCGGGAGCACGGCTCTCCGTTATCTCCGCCTCAAAAACAACGTCGTCAAGATCACCCGTAAAATCCTCAACAAAGTTATTAAATACGGTTCCCTGTTGACCCTCCAGCACCTCGTCATAGTTGATGGATTCCTCAGAGATCGGCTCGTCTTCATAAGCATCCTCGGGCTCGCCATCGTCTATAATTTCATCGGTTTCTTCAACCAATTTCGCCATTTCCGCCGCGGAAGCAACAAATGGGCGTGTAGCTTCATCCACATATGGCTCGGTTATCTCCTCGACTGTCTCAAAAGCCGTATTCTCTGCCTCATCAAGAACCTCGTCAACGGCATCATCCACGGTCAAAGAAGATTCCGTTGCCATTTTTTCAACGGTCTCTTCCGTTTTCTCGAGAATTTCTTCTTCATCAACGAGTTCTTGTTCAATAGCTTCTTCAGAGATTTCTCCCAACGTCTCAGGCTCAGAAATTTCCTCGGATATACCTATAATTTCACCTATCACCTCTTGAATAGTCAATTCATCAATAAAGTTATCGTGAAGTCCGTCCTCTATATCGTCTTCCGCTTTCTCTGCAATCTCATCTTCAATTATCTCTTTAAAGGTTTCTTTATCCGTTTCTTCAACGACTTCATTAACTATCTCTTCTTCGATAGCTTTTTCAGAGATTACTTCAACAGCTTCCTCCGTCGATTCTTCGAAATTTTCCTCAGTCCCTTCCACGAAAGATTCATCAACACCCTTAATTTCATCTGTAAATATCTCTTCATCGATCTTGCCAAAATCAACGGCATCAAATGAATAATCTTCACCTGTTTCAAAAGAACCATCTGCCGTGTTGGCAGAAAAATGCTTTTTGAGCATATTCTTTATATCGTCATCGGAATGAGCTGAGTTTTCGGTAGCTTGAGGTCTTATTTCTTCTTCGTTTGTCTGCTTGTCTGCATGCTCCTTGAGCATTTCAACCATTTTATTGATCTCATCATTGTTGAAGTCCTGCACTCAAATTACCTCCTTTACTTATTTTCATAACTCTTTTATTTTTTCTGTCTGTGCTGCTTTGACGCCTCGGCAAGAATAACAGCCGCCGCGGTGGAAACATTAAACGAGTTAACATGACCGTACATTGGAATTGAAACGATAAAATCGCTTCTCTGCTTTACGAGCTGAGAAACGCCATCACCTTCACTGCCGAAAACTATGGCGCAGCCGCCTGTAAAGTCGGTATCATAATATGCCTGACCGCCCGCTTCTGCACTATATATCCAAATGTTTTGTTCTTTAAGATATTCAATAGTTTGCGCGATATTTGCTACCTTCGCAACTGCAAGATGCTCAATAGCACCCGCGCTCGACTTGCTTACAAGGGGAGTAAGTCCGCTTGCTCTGCGCTTGGGAATTATAAGTCCGTGAGCACCAACACCCTCGGCACATCTTATAAGCGCTCCGAGATTGTATGGGTCTGTAATTCCGTCAGAAATGACGATAAGAGGCGCTTCGCCTCTCTCGTGTGCGATAGCGATAATATCCTCAACGCTGACATATTCCTTTTCGGCAGCCATTGCGATAACGCCCTGATGCTGACTCATTCCCGCCATACCGTCAAGCTTTGCGCGATCAACCTCAACAACGGGGATTCCGCGCTCTATTGCCTGAGCAACAAGAACGACGATAGAGCCCTCTCTCTCTCCGCGGCTTACAAGCAGCTTGTCAACAGCGCGTCCGCTCTTCAAAAGCTCGCGAACTGCGTTTCTGCCTATAACAAGACCTGCAAGCTCGTCCTCGCTCATCTCAACGGGCTCCTTGTAATATTGCTTTTTGCTGTACTGCGGTGCGCGATCGTCGCGGTGAGGGCGATTGCCCTCTTTTCTGCCGTAATTTTTATTTTTATTGCTATTTTTGTAGTTATTTTCCTTCATTTTCATTCCCTTTCTAAAAAAGAGTAAACTTATCATTATATTACATTATAACATATATTATTCATTTTGTGTAGTCCTTTTTTAACTT
>CAZLIB010000020.1:0-11790 GCA_964559465.1 uncultured Lachnospiraceae bacterium | reverse complement strand
GATGACCCTTGTAATACCTTTGCACACGGTATAAAACTAGATAAGTATAGCAGAGGAATGGGAACACTTGGATTGCCGGGAGATTTTTCCTCTTCCTCAAGGTTTGTAAGAGCTTGCTTTGTTAAACTAAACTCTATTAAGCCAAGCAATGTTATAGAAAGCGTGGGGCAAATGTTCCATATTCTTGGGTCGGTAGAGCAACAAGAGGGAAGTGTCAAAGTTGGAAATAGCTTTGAACGCACTCAATACACAAGTTGTTGTGATACAGATAGGTGTGTGTATTATTATAAAACCTATGGTAATAATCGAATAAACGCTGTTGATATGTACAGAGAAAATATTGATTCTGATAAACTAATATCTTATGATATGAAATGGGAAGAAGATATTAACTATATAAATTGATGATATGTCAGGATTTTTGGTGCAAAGTTTGATCATTTAATAAATAGCTCCTTCATTGTAAAACTGTGCTATTTATTGTTGAAAGAAAGGAGAAAAGAAAGGAGAAAAAATGTAAAAACTATTGACAAATATAGTATATAGTGCTATAATAATGGTATGAAATCACGGCGAGGTGATGACAACGTCATCTCCTCGCCTTATTCAGTTTTAATGAAAGGAGAGCCTATGTCAAAAAAACGTGGATTTACGCTTGTTGAAGTGCTTGTCGTTTTGGCTGTAGCAACGCTTGTATTTATACTTGTTGGCGGTTTTTTAGTTTATTTAACCGAATCTTCAGGAATGTTGATCCAGGAATCAGAGGAACTGATGACTGCGCAGAGTATTGAGGATTATATTCGTGGATATATCAGCCTTGAACTAAAAAAAGACGGCGCTGTCAAAAATGATATTTTTAATAAGCTTTTAGCCCAATTTGATGTTCAAAATCATGAAAATACATCTGGCGTAATAAGACTTGATGAAAATGGAGACTTGCACTTTGTAGAAGATCCTGCAAAATACACTCCGATTTTTAAAAACACAGGCTTGAACTTTTTTTACATATACAAAAGTCCTGATGGCTTTTTAAAATGCGAAATGCATTTTGAAAGTGGCACAGAGTTCACATTTATTTTAGGCGTTTATAGTTATAACGGAGGTTGAGTAATGGCTCAAAGTCAATGTATCTTTGAATACTGCAATTTTGGAAAGGGATATTTAAGGCTCTTCTTTCCTGCAAAAAGGAATACTCCTTCAAAGGAAGTCATAATTGATCTTGAAGATTATGTAATGGAAAATGGTGTTATCGCAAGGGTTGAACCTCTTGTTGACCGAATAAAGTTTGAGATGAAAAATCTTGAAATTTTTTCCATCTCATCTCCTCTTCTTCTTTTGAGATGCTCGGAAACTTATCGTACAAGTCTTATGCTTCCGGTGAAGAGCTCTTGGCAAGCCAAGAGTTTGTATAACAAAGAAATGAAGGCCAAGGCAAATAAGGATCTTTATTATACTGTTAACAACTCATATAAATCGGGTGCGGGATATATTTTCAACACATATTATATGGGTAAAGACATTGTTGAGTCATTTATAAAGATTGCCAAATTGCTTGGTACTGATATCAGTGAGGTTGAACCCTACGGTATGTATTTGGCAGAATCTCTTGATTATAATAATACATTTGTTTATTTCCATATCAGAAGAAATGTTTGCACAATGATTCTTGTGGCAGATAAAGAGCTCATCACAAGCTATGATTTTGAATTTAAAACGAATACTGAGATATTGAATAAGTTTTTGCTTGTAGTATCAAAGCATGAGTTTGAATTTGAGTGCAAACAAATCACACACTTCGGTATCAGCGCCGATGAGCCCGTGAATCTTAAGCTTGGTCTTAAAAAGCTTGGCGAGCCTGATACTGATCCTAACGAGGATAAGACAGACATTAAGCTGGCGCTGGCAGAATCTATTCAGCAAAGCTCTGATGAACTCGAGGTTGCTTGGGAAAACTACGACAACGACAAAACTATTTTCTCAAAGCGTTATGCAGATGCAGCTGATACAGTTCGCACTCGATACGATGCTATTTCTAAGCTTTTGCTAACTTATATGGGAATGAAATGCAGAGTTACAGAACAGTTTGCAACATTCCATATAAACTCAGTGGTCTATGCAAAAATGGACATTCGTGAAAATCGTGTAATGCTCTATTTGCCCACCAATCCAGAGAAATATATTAATTCACGATATCCGTGTGCTCTTACAAAGCGCAAAGGATTTGAAGATACTCCCTGTCTTTACAGAATTGCAACTGCATTCCGTCAAGACGGAGCCTTTACACTTATTGAGGACCTTGTTGCTGAAAAGGGTCTTGTGCCAAAGCCTCAGGAATAACTTGATTTTTTGGGAAAGGAGCTTTCGCATTGCGGAAGATAGTCGATTTATGAAAAAGACGCATAAAGGTTTGACCTTGATAGAAGTGCTTGTTTCCATAACTGTTTTTGCAATCATTTCGCTTGCGCTGGTAACTTCCATTATTGGAATTAAGGGTATAGTTAATAGACAGGAGGAATATGTCAGGTTTGAAATGGCTGCCTACGATATGAACTATTATTGGGATAAATATGGGGAAGCATGGGCGGATAATTATTTTGGTTATACTGTTGTAAATAATAAGGCCTATCTTGAATTTAAAAATGGAGAGGTAGTGCCTACGTCAGATGCGAAAGCGCCATATTGGGTAACATTTAGTTACCAGGACAATAAACTCTTTATTTCTATTGACTCTGCCGAACGCTCCTATGTTTCCAATCTTAACTGTGGGGAGGTATCACAATGAAAAAAGCTAACAAACAAAAAGGATACGTTCTTGTGGTTGTTATGATTCTTTCTTTGCTTATGTCAATTACGGTTATTTCTACTTTTACTATTGTTATGAGATATATGTTCCATGCACGCGATAATATTGGCAGTATTGATTCGGTTTATTATAATATTACTCAGGAGGAATATCCAAGTGCAAGCAGTTGAAACTATTTTTGCAATATTCGCATTTGTTTTTGGTGCAGTGTTTGCAAGCTTTGCCGGTGTCGTTGCATTTCGCGCCCCTAAAGGTTTATCTATTGTTAAACCCGACTCGTATTGTCCAAACTGTAAGAAGCCGATAAAGTGGTATGATAATATTCCGATACTGTCTTGGGTTTTCCTTGGCGGAAAGTGCAGATATTGCAAATCTAAGATTGGAATTTTCTCATTGATGATGGAGATATTTGGCGGATTTGGATTCATGTGCGCTTATCTTCAGTATGGGGACAGTTATAAGAATCTGCCGATATTCGTAGCACTTATGATGCTTGTGTTCCTGTTCCTTATCATGGCAGGAATTGACCACGAAACACATGATATTTATGATGTAACACTTGTAATTTTCGGTGCTATCGCGTTGTTTATCGCTATCTATCGCGTAGTAATACTTGGTTCTGGTATTTGGGATCACATTGGCGGTGCACTTTTAGGATTTGGCTTTTTTGGAGCTATTAAGCTTATAGCAAGAATAGTTCTTAAAAAAGATGCGCTTGGTACGGGTGATATCTATCTTGTTGGTATAGGTGGACTTATCATCGGTGCATTCCCGCTTTTGATCGCTATTATGCTTTCAACATTGTTGGGTTCGATTATTGAGATTATTAAGATAAGAACCTCAAAGACCCAACGAGAAGCAGAAATTGCTTTTGGACCGTATCTTTTACTTGGTATTGGATTTATGGCAATATACGGTGAAGCAATTATGAAATTTTATTGGGAGGTAATGCTCTAATGCCTTTATATAAATGTAAAGTTATTAATTCATCGGGTCAGCGACAGACCGTTTTGAGAGAAGCGACAGACGAGCTCTCTTTGCGTGCTCAAATTCGTCAAGACAAAATACATATGCTTAGCTTTTCCGTTGTAAAGGAAGAGAAGCAGAACGAATTTTTTGCTGTTAGCAGTAAGATAAAATTTAACGAAGTAATTACGTTCTTTCGTCAATTTTCGGTTATGCTCAAAGCAGGTATTCCGATTAGTGACTGCTTGAATAACCTGCATAAACAAAAATTTAGCGTACCCTTTAGAAACGTATTACAGACCGTTTATCTTGATGTAGAGTCCGGATTGCTACTTTCAGAAGCATTTGCAAAGCACCCTAAGGTTTTTCCAAGATTTTTCATAAGTATGGTTGGCATTGGTGAGGTTAGTGGTTCACTTGACAAGGTTTTGAATAATATGGCTGACTACTATGAAAATGATCGTCGAATCAAGAAAAAAGCGTCTTCTGCCATGGTGTACCCAACTTTGTTGATTTGTATGGTAGTAGTTGTTGTAATTTTCCTTTGCCTTTTCATTCTTCCTCAGTTTAAGACAACTATTGAATCGCTTGGCGGAGAAGTACCTCAAATAACACTGATTGTTATGGGTGTTTCTGAATTTGTTCAAACATATATTTTTATACTTCTTCCCGGTGTTTGTGCTATTGCTTTGATTATATATCTCTTCTTCAGAACAAAGACCGGTAGATATGTTAAAGATGTATTGATGCTTAAAATTCCGATCATCTCTACTGTTCAAAAGAACCTTATTACTGCGCGTTTTTCAAAAGCATTTATTATTCTTTTAGGAAGTGGTATGAATATGATAGATGTTCTTGAAAATCTGCAAAAGATGCTTGGAAATGAAGTGTTTACAAGGAAATTTGACTATACTATTGAAGAAGTTAAGCGTGGCAGAAGAATAGCATCCTCTATTGAGGCCACAGGTCTTTTCCCATCAATGCTTACGCAAATGATCAATGTTGGTGAAAAAAGCGGCAATATCGAAGAAGTGCTTGAATCGACGGGATCATATTTCGATGAGCAGGTTGAAGCAAGTATTGCGAAGGCGGTTGCCGCAATTGAGCCCATGGCTATACTTATGCTTGGTGGTGTAGTTTGTCTTGTAGTTCTTTCCGTTCTTGTTCCTATGATGTCAATGATGAATGCTGTGTAAGGAGGAATCGGTATGATATTTAATAAATTATTTTCTCAATATCTTATTGATGAAGCCATAATTGCATTCGATATTGTTGAAGAACAGCTTGCCAAAGCAGATGCTCTTGATACTCCTCTACATATTCAACTTGTTAAAAACAATGTTTTAGAGGAAGAAAAAGTATATCAAGCGCTTGCAAGCTTTTTGGGTTGCCAATATAGATATTGTCAGCTTGCGGAGATAGACCTTGAGTTTGTAAAAAAATACCCCCGAGATCTCTTGCTTGAATACCAAGGCGTGCCTTTTTCGCTTAAAGGCGATGTGCTCACTATTCTTGGTTCCAACCCATTTAGAATTGAAGAATTTCAAGAGCTCCTGCATCAAGGCGGAAAGAGAATAGAATTCATTATTAGCCCTCCTCAGCAGATGAAGAGGATCCTCGACTATGCTAACAACAAAATTCAGCAGGACGAGGTAATGAATGAATACATTAAAAGCGACACTTCAAAGGAAGATGTCGATCCGGATGCACCGATAGATGCACCTGTTATCAAGCTTTGTGACTCTATTTTAATAGATGCTATTACCAGAGGTGCCAGCGATATTCATATTGAGCCCTTTGCAAAGACAATCTATATTCGTTTTCGTATAGATGGTAAGCTTCAAAAGATTGATGAGCTTTCCACGCAAATTTACCCCGCTATTCTTGCTCGATATAAAATTATGTCCGAGTTGAATATCGCGGAAAGAAGAATTCCTCAAGACGGTAAGATAAGCCTTAACATTGAGGGTAATGCTTATGACTTCCGTGTTTCTACTATTCCCACAATTCACGGTGAAAAGATAGTAATACGTATTTATAGCCGAACATTCAGTTCAAGCGATATTTCTTCGCTTGGCTTCTCGGATAAGCAGAAGGAACTGATTATGGATATGATCACACGTCCTCACGGTATTATTCTTCTTACAGGACCTACGGGTAGTGGTAAATCGACAACACTTTATACATTCCTTAGATATCTTGCTAAAGAAGATACAAATATTATGACCGTCGAAGATCCCGTCGAGAACGAGATTCTTGGCATAAATCAAGTTCAGGTAAACCCAAAAGCAAATCTTACTTTTGCTGCAGCGCTTCGTAGCTTTTTGCGCCAGGACCCTAACGTTATTATGATTGGTGAGATACGTGACGAAGAAACTGCACAGATCGCAACGAGAGCAGCTATTACAGGTCACTTGGTGCTTTCATCAATCCATACCAACGATGCTGCAGGTGTTATTACTCGTCTTATCAATATGGGTATTCCTAAATATCTGGTTGCAGATTCACTTCTTGGTGCTATTTCACAACGACTTGTGCGCAAGCTTTGCCCCAAATGCAAAAAAGTAAAGATTACAAATCCTGCTGAAATGGGTATTCTTGGAATTAACGAGCCGGCAGAGATCTATGAGGCAACAGGATGCTTGTACTGCAATAATACGGGTTATCTTGGTCGTATAGGTGTATTTGAGATTATGATATTGAATGAAGAGATCAAATCTATCATAATGTCGGATGACTTTACGAGTGAAAAGGTTGGAGAAATTGTTGAAAGAGATATGACAACGGTTCTCAGCCATACAAGAGAGCGTGTACTTGCAGGTATTACAAGTCTTGAAGAATACGATCAGCTTGTGGACATTGTTAAATGATAAAATAATTAAGCACATTAATTTGCGGATAGATGTGCTTTTTTATTTTGAACATTATTGCTTTATTTTAATATAATGTAGTAAAACAAGGAGGTGAAATATGAGTATTTTATTTTTGGGCGGAGATATGCGTCAAAAATATGCCTGCGAGTTTTTGAATAGTAACGGATTTTCTTCTAAAGTGCACCTTGATTTTATTTGGGAAGAAGCAGTTAAATCAGATATAAAGAGTTCATCTGCAGTGGCATTGCCGGTGCCTGCATCAAAAGATGCAACTTACTTGAATATGGATAATCCAATTAAAATAATTGATATACTGAATATCTTGAATGAGAATCAAATTTTATTTGGGGGAAAGCTTCCTGAAACAGCCAAGGATTATTTGAACAACAAAAGTATAAAATATATTGATTATTTTGATATTGAAGCTTTTCAAATAAACAATGCACTTCTTTCGGCGGAGGGGGCTATTTTTTATGCCAAGTATCGATTTGAAAGCAGTGTTCGTGATGCGAATATAGGAATACTTGGCTTTGGAAGGATAGGTAAGCTACTGTCATATTTACTTCGCTCACAGGGGGCTAAAATCTCCGTATATGCGAGAAAAGACTTTGACCTTGCATGGAGCAGAGTTAATGGAATAAATTCCTTTAATATACAAAAATTGGGAGATACGATAGACTCCCCATTATTAGATAGAAAATACGATATAATTTTTAATACTATACCATGTTGGGTGATGAACGAGGAATTTGCAAAAAAGGTATCTGATAAGACATTAATAATTGATCTCGCATCGTATCCATATGGAATAGATGAGAGTTTAGTTCATAAATATAATTTAAATTACTATAGGGAACTAGGAATCCCGGGTAGGTATGCACCCAAAACTGCAGGCGAAATTATAGGTAAAACTATTATGAATAATATGCTTTTCAAGGAGGATTGAATTTTGATTGGATTTGCTTTAACGGGGTCTTTTTGTACTATTCCAAAAACCTTATCAATAATTGAACGGATGATATCAAAGGGTTATGATATTTTACCCATAATGAGTGATAATGCTTATAACATTGATACACGCTTTGGAAAAGCGAGTGACATCAGAAAAAGATTATTTGAGCTTACAGGAAGGGAGATCGTTCATTCTATTGTAGAAGCAGAGCCTCTTGGACCTAAAATAAAATTAGATGCAATGTTGATATGTCCGTGCACAGGAAACACTTTAGCCAAAATTGCTAACGGAATAACCGATACCCCTGTATGTATGGCGGCAAAGGCTCATTTGAGAAATGACAGTCCGTTGGTTATTGCATTGGCAACCAATGATGCTTTGTCGGGAAATCTTAAAAATATAGGAGCTTTGCTATCGCGTAAGAATATATATTTTACGCCGATGCAACAGGATGATCCCCATAGTAAGCCGCATTCATTGGTGGCAGATTTTGATTTATTGGGAACGACACTTGAATATGCCCTGGTTGGAAAGCAATATCCAAAGCTTTTTATATAAAAATAAAACTCCGTAGTTTAAACTACGGAGTTTTTGCGTGTTCGTTTATAC
This sequence comes from uncultured Lachnospiraceae bacterium, assembly GCA_964559465.1. Lineage (GTDB taxonomy): Bacteria > Bacillota > Clostridia > Oscillospirales > CAG-272 > RGIG4608. The sequence continues at coordinate 3,587 of CAZLIB010000020.1, read as the reverse complement.
AAAGAGATTAATAAATGCTTTATACGCTTCAAGATTTGCATTCATTTCTTCATTACTTGAACCTGTAAGTAAATAATAAAACTTGATCTTGGGCTCTGTACCCGAAGGGCGTGCAATGACAACATCACCATTTTCCATCTTAAACGAAATAACATTAGAGGAAGGAAGATTGGTAGTAAGAACGTTTCCGGTAACTGTATTTGTGATAGTTGCTTTGAGATAATCACCAATTTCAATAATCTTTTTATCTGCAATTGACTCTGGAGCATTATTTCTCAAGGTTTCCATAAGCTTCGCCATTTTTTCCTTGCCGTCAATACCTTCCATATAAAGCTCTTGATTAGCTTCAAGATAATAGCCATATTTATCGTAAAGACCATTTAGTGCATCAAATAGAGTCATACCCTTTGTATGATAATACGCAGTCATCTCACAAATGAGCATTGTAGCAACAACGGCATCCTTATCGCGGGCATAAGTACCCTTGAGATATCCGTAGCTTTCTTCAAAGCCAAAGATATATCCGGCATCAGCGCCTACCCGTTCATAGTTTTTAATTACCTCGCCAATGAACTTAAAACCTGTCAAAACATTGTGAAGCTTAACATTATGTGCTTCGCAAATCTTTGCTACAAGTTCAGTTGAAACAATTGTTTTAACTGCATAAGGATTATTTGGCATGGTACCTGTTTCCTCATAAGCAGTAATGATATAATCAATTAGAAGAGCACCCATTTGATTACCGGAAATAGTAACAAATTCACCATCGTTATTTTTTGTAACCACGCCCACACGGTCAGCATCTGGGTCTGTAGCGATTACAAGGGTACTTCCAACATTATTAGCAATTTCAACACCTAGTTTGAATACTTCGGGATATTCAGGATTAGGCTTTTCAACTGTGGGAAAGTCACCGTTTATTTCCATCTGTTCCGGAACCACGTAAAGATGCTCAACACCACAACGAGCGAGTATGTCGGGAATTAGTCTATATCCGGTGCCGTGAAGAGGGGAATATACTATATGAAGATCCTCAGCAACGTTTTTGATTGCTTCAGGATTTACAAGCTGTTTCATTACTTGTGCAAGATATTTCTCATCCATTTCCTGATCGAGAATAATTATCTTGCCCTCTGCAACTGCTTTATCAAAGTCAATACTCTTAATATCTTTGAAAATATCTATTTTCTCAATTTCGGCAGAAACCGTTTTGGCATGCTCAGGGGGAAGCTGAGCGCCATCTTCCCAATATGCCTTATAGCCGTTGTATTCCTTTGGATTGTGGGAAGCAGTGATATTGATACCGGCAACACACTTGAGCTCTCTGAGAGCAAATGAAAGCTCAGGAGTGGGTCTGAGTTCATCAAATATGTATGCTTTAATGTCGTTTGCTGCTAAAACACTTGCAGAAACCTTTGCAAAAAGTTCGGAATTGTTTCTTGAATCATAAGCTATAGCAACGCCGTCTGCAGCTCTGTTTTCTTTTATAATAAGATTAGCAAGACCTTGTGTAGCTTGAGCAACGGTGTGCTTGTTCATAGCATTTGTACCGACTCTCATTTTACCGCGAAGACCTGCAGTTCCAAATTCAAGAGAGGAGTAAAAGCGCTCTTTTATATCGAGCTCATTATTACTTAAGGAAAGGAGCTCGTCCTTTTCTTCGGTAGAGAGTTTGTCTGAACTTAACCATTTCTGGTATTGCTGTCTGTAAAATTCCATATAAAGATCCTTTCTATAGCAGAAGTATTATTGGTTTTTGAACTGCTTTAGCGCGTTTGCCAATTGATCTGGGCAGGATGTGGGGCGTGGACCACACTTGATTCCGTCCAGTCTATTAATAGCTTCGTCGATGTGCATACCTACGACGAGAGCAGCCACTCCCTGTGTATTTCCGGAACAGCCCCCCATAAATTTTACATTTTCGATTATTCCGTTCTCATTAAGTTCAATTTCTATTTGCCTTGAGCATGTACCCTTAGTTGAATATGTGATATGTGCCATTTTTATTTCTCCTTTTCATTGTTGTTGCCATCTTTTGCTATAAGGTTACTTAGTGATTCCTTAATAGATGCAAATATTAATTTGAGTGGTATCAAGGTAATACGCTTATTGCTGTGCTTTTTGCTTTCTATTCTATCAATGCTTCCAACATAATAGTGATTGAGAGAGGTCTCAAGACCTTTTCTTCGAAGTGAGTTCATCGTGAAATTATTGATAAGATGAATTATTACTGCAAACACGGGCACACCTATTACCATTCCAAAAATTCCAAACAAACCACCCATTGTTACAATAGCTGTAATAGTAGCAAGTGAACTTATATTAATTCTGTCACCCAAAATATGTGGACAAATCAAATTGCCATCTATTTGTTGAATTATTACGATTAAAATTATAAAAAGTATCACCTTCTCAGGCTGTGTTAGAAATACCAAAAGCGCCGCAGGTATTCCGCCTATAAAAGGACCAAAAACAGGAATAACATTTGTTACCGCGATAATAGTTGCCAGCAAATGTGGAATAGGGAGCTTGAATATAACAAATACAATATAAGAAATAATTCCTACTACGATGGCATCTAAAAGCTGACCTTCAATAAATCCTCCAAATGAGCGATCTAACAGTTCGCCAAAACGAATGATTGCTCGTACCTTTTTGGGCGACAAGAATCCATTCAGCAATCTTCTTAGGTATGCTTTGGACTTTTCTTTTGACATCAACATATAGATGGCTATAAAAATTCCTAATATGACGTTTTTAACTACATTAAATACCGATGAACCCAATGAAAGAACATAACCGAGAACATAAACAATATTCTCTGTGGTTAACAAATTAGCTATATTTACATTGGAAGATGAATCTACATTATCTGAATTGGTAGCATCGGTAGGGAAGATGGCAGAGAAATCACCTTCAACTATTTGATCAATCCAAGGAAATTTATCTCGAATCCATTCAACTAGTCCATCCGGATCTATACGCTGTACAGTTTCCAAAAAAACAATATCATCCATAAGAGTATTAATCTTATGTGCTAATGCTTTTAAGGATGATTCGTAATTTACAATATACGTATCCCAAAAAGATTGCAAAGTTGAAAGGATGCTAGGGATAAGCATTGTAATAATAAAGGATATGAAAATAATAATCACTACAAAAGTAACGATTATTGATAAGAGACGCTTAGGTGTAAATTTAGGTATCCACCAAAATATACGTCTTTCTAAAAATGTTACTATTGGATTTGACAGATATGCCATGACAAATCCAATAATTATTGGAGAAATAATTTCCATGAGATCGTTGAAAAACTTAGTAATGCTTCCATTAATAAATCCATATACAAGCCCAAAAGCAACTATCAATATGCCGATGACAATCAGTGTGGAAATTGCTGTTTTTTTATAATTAGTGGCCCACTCATTCATATTTTCAAATCCTTTCTTTAAAAATTCTTTATAACGTAATAATTATAAATAAAAATGCCTATTAAGTCAAGAGATTTCTAACTATTCTATTGAAAATTTACAATTTATATGATAATATTAATTATATATAGTATTTGTGGAGGATATATTTTGTTT
>CAZLIB010000019.1:0-12017 GCA_964559465.1 uncultured Lachnospiraceae bacterium | reverse complement strand
CTTTTATCACAAGAGCGAGCGTTTCCAACGACGAAAACGTCGCCGCCCAGCTCAATAAATTCCTCGACGCAGTAAAAGCGGACTCCACAGGTCCCTTCTACGGAGAGGAGATCAACGAAGACAACATCTGGGAGGTAACCGACTACATTCTTCGCGAAAGTACACTTGGCGAACTTGATCCCCAAGCCGCAAAGCACGGTTATCACTTTTATTTCGATCTTGAAAAAGGTGAATACGTTGTTTTGAACGATAAAGATGCTATAGATGAAAATTCCGGTCTTACGCAGCTTGTTCGTTTCTTTATGAACGCTTATGCTGAGGGAACTACACCCACATATAATGTTAGACCCGGCAACTGCTTCACAAAGGAAAATAAATACTTCCTTGTAGACACAAACGGAGATCTCGCTGATGTTGTAAGAGCTTTCTATGCTCTTGACGAGCTTGAAGGCGCTAACACAGCAGCAAAGTTCCAAACATTCCTTGGCAAAGTTCAGGCGCTTAACATTACACCTATTAACAACTTGGTAAAAGCAAGCGTTTTCGTAACTGACGCAGGCAATCTTGTGCAGGACGTTAACGACAAGCACGAATTGCTCTTTGTTCAGGATAATGCTACTTCCGTTGCAAACACAATCACTGACGGAACAAACACAGTTGTTCTCGGCGATGACAACTATTTGCTTGACGTTTCAAAAGATACAACAATTACACTTCCTTCAGGAATCAAGCTTCCTGCAAACAGCTTGTATATCAAGACAAACGGTAATAACGTTACTGTTAAAGTAAATGCTTCAAGCTGGAATAGCATAATTGAAATCGTTGATGCTAATTTCACACAGTCCGACGTGACTGTTGAACTTGGTGGCGCAAAGTATGAGATTTTTGAAAATGAGGTTTGCGTATATGCAACAGGCGCAGACAAGGGAACACATCATACGTACCTCAAGTACAATAACCCCATGAGCTCATTTAATCTTGTGCTCAATGCAGACGGCACAACCAAAAAGGTTTATAACAGCACGACGAACCTTGGTTATATAGCTCTTGACAAGGGTTCATTTACTCTTTCACTTGATGCAAACTCAATCGTTGGTATTAAACAGCTCGCAGATGCTACAGATACAACACTTGTATCTACTCGTGACGTAGTTTGGTCAGTTCATTCAGATTCTGCAAGCGTGCTTGAATATAATGAAGAAGATGGTGAATTTGTTTTCAAGACAGGCGTAACCCCCGACACAGTTAAGGTTGTAGCAACTGCTAAAGTTGACAAAAACGGTTATGCTCCCGGTATTGCAGGTTATAATGAAAATAACCGTGCAACACAGACCTTTGAAATTAAGGTTGTAAGATTGACGGGTGCAACACTTAATCTTGCAGGTAAGCCTTGGGCTGAAAACTCCACGTTGATTCACGATGCCGACGCGGAAACTTATACCGTTGAAATTAATGGCACACCTTCGTACAACGATAATAAGATTGATGAGATTGAATTGAACGAAAGTCTCACTGTTACTATCACAAACGGAACACCCATCACAAATTCTGCCGCAACCTTGACAACGGCAAGTGAGGGTACGTGTACTCTTTCCGTTGATGTTGGTAACTATGTAACGTATACAACTAACGTTACTGTATTTGATACGTCTAAATTTACAGTTGCTCCCGTATATGATTCAATCAAATATTTGGGTAATGCAACCGGTAGCTTGACTGTTGGAGATTTGTTCGACGGAACAATTCCCGCAGGTGCTGAATTAAAGGTGTTCTATGGTCTTCCCGATGCTAACTATATGAATACTCCTACTGCTTTGGTTGAAACAACAGGTGCGTTCAAGGTTGAAAGCAACTCAATGTCACTTGATACAACTGACTGGAAAACACAGGAAATTCAGTTTACAGGTGTGAGCGACCAAGAAGTTTCCTTTGCGATTTTCCACAATGGCGTAAGAATTTCTAAAGACCTTTCAAATGTAAACATTGTTGCCGGTACAAACGTAAGAAGCTATTCTGAACTTACTGCAAAGCTTGATAGCTCAAAAGCTCTCACAGATAGCATCATTCTTCTTGGTGATATTACTATGACAACTGATGTAAACTACTTTACTATCGGTTCTGGTAAAACACTCTACGGAAATACATATAAATTCGACATTAAGAACGGTAGACTCACAGAAGAAGGTATCATCTATCTTTCCGGTAGAATTCAGGATGTAAAGATCGTTGGTAAAACTTACCCCGATTTCGCATCTTCAGTTGGTGATAATTATGGTTCATCGGCAATTATGGTACCGAGTGGTTCAAATGCTTCTATTTATAACTGCTACATTGCCAACACACGTTCACCTTTGAGAGCAGGCGGCAATGTAATAGTTGAAGATACAGTATTGTTCGGTGGTAGATATGCAAATATTGATATGGTAGGAGCAAACACTGTAACAATTAGGGGAACAGTAACAACCGTACAGCAACTTTATAGTGCAGACGGCGCATCTAATGTAATAGGTGTTGGTATTGCTGGATGGTTCAATGACTATACAAAGACTGTTAATATTGAAAGCGGTGCAGATCTTGTTCAATATAACTTTATGAGTGCAACCGAAAAAGATTATCTTCCTAAAGTTACAGTAGCAGGCACTGTTGAAGTAATAGACCTTAAACTTCCTTTCAATACTATATTTACAGACAACTCTTATTCTGCATACAGATATACAGCTAATAATAGTAAAATTTATGCGAACTCTGGTGCTGTGGCAACGGATAAGTATATGATTAATTATACAGTTACTGGTGCTCCCACTAAGGACCTCAGTGTTGGAGATGTAGGATATTGGTTCTATCAATCTGATGAAGCCACTAAAACTGTTAGAGCAGCAACTGCGGTAGCAGAAAATGCTTCTATAACAATCAACTATGATAAATCAATTTGGAAGTGTACATCACCTGTGACTGATACTACGGGCTCAGTAACAGTAACGGGCAAGCAGTTTAATGATGGAATCGTATTTACATGTATATACACTGGTGATTCATATGGTCTTATTACTAAAGTATATGGTTTAGATCAAAAGGGTACAGATTCTACTAATTATAGTTTTCAAGTTTGCTGTGATGACTACAAGACTATTGTCTTGAGTGGCACAACCGCATATAATAATTTGGATTTCAAGTACGATAGCAACTTGGGTAAAGAAATGGCATTGGCAGATGCAGCACTTTCTCTGGCTAATAACGGTTCATTAGCGGGTAGAGGTCTCCACTATTATAAGATGCTCGTTGACGTTTATACTCCTAAGTCAACTGCAGAGGTTACAGTCAAGGCAAATGGAGCTGATGTAACGTACACTTACCAGCAGTTGCTCGAACAGTATATTGAGATGACTGACGGCGACAATACAAAGGACAATTACTATACACCCGATAACTTTGAATTCAATAGCAAAGGCACAATTACAAATTACTGGGAATTAGAGTAAGGTAAAAGATGAAATTAGTTAATAAAAAACAAAAACAAAAGACCATTATTATCATAGCAATAATTGCAGTGGTAGTTTTGGCAATAGTTATTGGCTTGATCGTTGGATTATCTTCTAACAACAAAAAAACGATGAAGAAGGATGCCGTTATTGAAGGCATTAATATAGCTTCTTATCCCAAAACTTCATATTACGTCGGCGAAACCTTTGATGTTTCCGAAATTTTGGTTCAGGTTGTAATGAGTGAACAATCAGCAACGTATTTCATTAATGCAAACGATCCCGAATTGACCTTCAGCGGCTTTGATAGCTCTGTTGCGAACGATTCTTTGACCATTCAAGTTAGCTATAAGGGTTTTACAACTTCTTATAACGTGGTTATTAAAGAAAAGCAAACTTCCGTTCCTGTTTTGCAATCGATCAGATTGTCCGATGATTTCAAAACTACGTATTCTATTTCAGAATGGAATAATCAAAATGTTTTCTATGGCATAAAAATTATATGCACTTATAGTAATGGTAGTGAAAAGGAAATCAAGTTCAAATATGATTATTGCTACGGTTTGGATAAAAACTTGACTTCTCCCGGAACAACGAGCTTTACAATTAAGTATAGCGAGTCCGGTGTTAATGTTGAAACCACAGTAACAGTAACAATAACAAACTAAAATTATAACAACTATAATATGCGAAATAAGAGTGGAACGAATACTCCAATGAGTATGTTTTTAGCATTCTTAGCGAATGATTTCGCATAATTCTAACCCTCAGGGCGCGAGCGATCGCGCCCTGCTTTTTTGCGCCCGTGTGTCACTCCAAAAAAGCCTCTCACTCTGGGAGAGGTGTTGCCACAGGCAACGGAGAGGGCGATATAAATGCAAAATGCAAAATTTGCGTACGGCTACGCAGAAAAGTGCATCTGACAGAGGCTCCTTCCGCAGAGGGTGAGCGAGTAAAAAATATCACGGTGTGATGTTTTTGCGAAGCGAAGGAGCCAAAGCGCGAGAGAGTGGAGCCGAGTAACGCAGGCGATAACTCTCGACACGCGACGCGAGTGGTAACCACTTTAAGCAACTGAGGGAGTTCCCCAAGCAAAGCGAGGTCCCCATCATCACCCTCACCCCTCGCCCCGCACCTCGTCGCACCCCCGCCACACCCTCGCCCCGCGCCCCCCGCGCCTGCTCTCTCCGAAAAGCAAAAAGCACGACCTCGGTCGTGCTTTTGATATTTAATTAAACAAATTCCACGGAATTGTATCAAAATCGGGACTTTTTTCAAAATTATACGCCTTTCCGCCGTAAGAAAACGCAATTTTATGCGCCCAAAGCGCAAGATACGGTGCTTTTTCGCGGCTGCCGTACTTTCCGTCGGCGTAGATGGGCATTCCGCGCGATGCGAGCTGGACTCGTATCTGATGAAATCTGCCCGTGTGAAGCGCGATCTCAAGCAGGGAAAAGGTCTTTTCGCCTATCTTTACGGTGCTTTTGACCTCATAATCAAGGCTTGCAAGCTTTGCGCCCTTGCGCTCGCCCTTAACAACGAACGCCTTTTTCTGCGCGCTATCCTTGAACAGATAATCGGTCATTTCACCGCTTGCTCCCTCGGGCGCGCCTGAGATAGCGGCAAGATAGTGCTTTTCAAAGCCGTCCTTTTCTGCGACAAGGCGAGAGAGAGCCGCGCTCGCGGCTTTTGTGCGTGCGTACACCATAACTCCGCCCGTTGCTCTGTCAAGGCGGTGAACGACGAAAATATCGGCATTTTCGCCACTCTCGCGCAACTGCGTGCGCAAAAGAGAGGTCATATCCTCGTCGCCCGTCGTGTCGGGCTGAGAGGGCACACCCTGCGGCTTCATACAGACGAGAAAGTCGCGCTCCTTATGTAAAATTTCTATCATTTCTTGGGGTAATTTTCGGGGTCGAGGATATAGATATCCTTTTCGCCCCTATAGAGCTGATCCACGTCAAGACCGTAGCCGAACACAAATTCATCGGGTATCGTGAAGCAGCAGTAGTCGGGATCGATATCAACCTTGCGGCGCGAGGGCTTGTCAAGAAGCGTGCAAATTTTGATTGACTTGGGCTGACGTGAGGAGAGCAATCTTTTAAGATAGGAAAGAGTGTTTCCGCTGTCAATTATGTCCTCAACGATTATGACGTGCTTGTCGCAGATGCTTTTATCAAGGTCCTTAAGCATCTTGACCTCGCCGGAGCTCGTCGTGCCCGCACCGTAGCTTGAAATTGCCATAAAGTCCATGGTGAGTGGGAGATCAACCTCTCTTGTGAGGTCGGAATAAAAATGAATACATCCCTTGAGAATACCAACGAACAAAACGTGCTCGCCTGCGTAGTCCGCTGTGATCTGCGCGGCTACCTCTTTGATCTTTTCCTTGATCTCTGCCTCTGAAATAAGCACTCTTGCTAAATCTTTTTTCATAATTTCCTCCAAAACAATATTTGATAAAAAAGACAAAAACAGTATACCACAAAAAGCGATCTGTTTCAATAAAAAATCAAAAATATTTCAATAATTATTGACAAAAATGATTTTTATAATACACTTGACTTTTTGATATAGGCATGTTAAAATAAAACGAATTGATTTGTTCTTTTTTGAAAGGATCTATATGAAAATAGGATTTGTTTCGCTCGGTTGCCCGAAAAATCAGCTTGATGCAGAGGTGATGCTGCACGAGCTTGTAATGGCAGGTTATGAGATTACTGCCGATGAAACGGAAGCCGACGTTGTTATTATAAATACCTGCGGATTTATTGAATCTGCTAAAAAAGAGGCGATAGACAATATTCTTGACATCGCGTGGCTTAAGGAAAATCGCGATTTGAAGGGGCTTGTGGTTACAGGTTGCCTTGCCGAGAGATACAGAAACAGTATTCTTGACGAGTTTCCCGAGGTGGATGCGGTGCTTGGTGTTGGAAGCATACATAATATAGTAGATGCGGTCGGTGAGGTTCTTGAGGGCAAGAAATACACAAGCTTTGAGGACAAGAATTGCGTTCGTCTGGGCGGCGACAGAGTGCTTACAACCCCCGAATATGCAGCTTATCTGAAAATCGCAGAGGGATGCGATAACCGATGCACCTACTGCGCTATTCCCTCGATAAGAGGAAGGTTCCGTTCACGCCCTATGGAAGACATAATCGCCGAGGCAAAGGACCTTGAGCGCCTTGGCGTCAAGGAGCTTACTCTTGTTGCTCAGGATACCACAAAATACGGTCACGATCTTTACGGCGGTTATAGATTAGCCGAGCTTTTGCATAAGCTTACAGAGGAAACGAATATTCCGTGGCTCAGAATTCTTTATTGCTATCCTGATAAAATTACTGATGAGCTTATCGCAGAGATGAGAGATAATCCTCGTGTTCTTAAATATATCGATCTTCCTATGCAGCATATTGCTGACGGTGTGCTCAAAAAAATGAACCGTCACGGCGGCAGCGCTCTTATTCGCGAGGTGGTTGCAAAGCTTCGCCGTGAAGTTCCCGATATTGTTATAAGAACAACGTTTATCGTTGGATTCCCCGGTGAGACTGATGAAGATTTTACAGAGCTTTGCGAGTTTATCAACGAGCAGAGATTTGAGCACGTTGGAGTGTTCACATACTCACGCGAGGAAGGTACTCCTGCCTATAGGATGGAGCAGATCGACGAGCAGATAAAGCTTGACCGATATGACATTATTATGCGCGATCAGCTTGTTATTAATGAAGAAAACAACGATAAGAAGATTGGTACTGTCATAAGAGTGCTTTGTGAGGGCTATGACCCGATAAGTGAAACATATTATGGCAGAAGTGCCGCAGACGCCCCCGATATTGACGGCAAGATATACTTTGCCGGCAAAAAGGGTATTGCTCCCGGCTCGTTTGTTGACGTTGAGATAAGTGAGGTCGTTGAATACGATCTTTGCGGTATATCAGTTAAGATTTACAACTGAGAAAGGATATTTTATGAATCTACCTAATAAGCTTACAGTGTTGCGTTTGTGTTTGGTTCCTGTGATTATCGTTGTTTTGCTTCTTCCTGTGAACGTTGCAACTAACGTTATCGGTGCTTTTGTATTTCTTGCCACTGCTCTTACGGATATGCTTGACGGAAAGATCGCAAGAAAGCAGGGGCTTGTAACCGATTTTGGAAAGTTCCTTGATCCTCTTGCAGATAAATTTATGGTTATTTCTGCAATGATGTGCATTATGTACCGTGCACATTCAAATGCGCTTATTTTCAATATATTTATGTGGCTTGTAATGGTTACGATATTCCGCGAGCTTGCGGTTGCTTCTATTCGTCTTATCGCGGCAAAGAACGCAAATATCGTGGTTGCGGCGAATATGCTTGGCAAGGTGAAGACTGTTTCACAGATAGTTTGCGTTATGTCAGCTCTCCTTGAACCCGTGCTTGCAAAGATCGGATTTCTTTCGTTCCTTTCTTACTATCCGATTACTATTACTGCATCTGCAGTAACTCTCGTAATGACGGTTTGGTCGGGTATAGTTTATATCAAAACTTATTGGAAATATCTTGATAAGAATATGTAAAATTAACCAACCTTCGAAGGAAGGTTGGTTTTCTTTTGGCAAAGCTTTTTTGGGGTGCTGATTTCTCAAAAGAAAAAGCGTTATAAGGGTTTTGATACCAAAAGTAGTCAGCCGCTTTTCTTTCGCAGTATAGGCGGAAAGAAAAGCTATGGAAAAGAAACACCGATTTTTCGCCTACGCGGCGGGCGCCACCTTTGAAAAGGTGGACGAAACAATCGCGCAACGTGAGCGCTAACATCTCGTTAAATCCCAATTTATAAAGCTGAAATCACTACTCCAATAAATCCAAAAATCAGCGAAACTGTGACGAGTGCGAGTGTAGCACATTCTTTTGTAAATCCCCATCGAACAAGACGGTGGTGAAAATGTCCACGATCGGCTGCAAATGGATTTTTATGCTTGAAAAGGCGGCGGATGATGCTTAAATTCGTATCATAGGTAGGAACACGAAAGACAAGAAGTATTGAAATAAGACATATAATGCTCTCGCTTTCCAAAACGAGCTTTGATGATAGAGCACCGAGAATAAATCCAAGAAAGAGCGCGCCGCAGTCACCCATAAATATTCTTGCGCGTGGAAAGTTGCGCGGCAGAAAGCCCAAAACTGCGAAAAACAGCAATAGTGAGCATAAAAAAACGTCAACACTTCCAAAAACGAGCGCAAGTACCGCAATGCATAGCGCTTCAGTCACCGAAATGCCCCCCGCAAGCCCATTAAGCCCATCTGACAGGTTTATTGCATTGGCAAGAAAGACGAGCCACAAAAGCGTTAAAATACCTCCGAAAACACTTTTGTTATAGCCCGACAAGAACAAATACACCGACGCAGCACCAAATTGTCCCGTGAGCTTTGCAAAGGGCGAGAGCGATATGGCATCGTCAAGGAATCCTGTGAGAAATATCACCGCACCGCCTGCGATAAGTGACATTTTCATTGTAGTATCTATCGGTAAAAGCGGCAAGAGCAATGAAAATGCCGCGAAAAAGGCAAAGCCACCACCTCTGGCGGTTGGAATAGAATGTGTTTTGCGCGAATTTGGAATATCTATCGCGCCGACTGCATAAGAAAGTGTAAGCGAGGGAAAAAACAGTGCCGACGACAGAACAAAAGCGCCAAACATTAAAGAACAATATATAAAAAGCATAAAACACCCCTTTGAAATATGTATCAAAGGGGTGTTATGTATATTTGATTAAAGTTGAATGAAGCCGAGCTTTCTTTTTACCTTTGAAAGGGTTTTTCTTGCGTAATAGGAAGCCTCATCTGCGCCATTTTTCATTTGTGCTTCAAGGAATGCTTTATCGGAAATAAGCTCGTTATAGCGTGCTTGAATGGGAGCGAGAGCATCTGCGCAAGCTTCACCAACAGCAAGCTTGAATTCACCGTAGCCTCGTCCCTCAAATTCACGTTCGGTTTCCTCGAGTGTTTTTCCGGTGAAGCAGGAGTAGATGGTCATAAGGTTATTTATGCCGTCCTTACCCTCAGCGTAGCGCACGCAGGTATCGGAATCGGTAACGGCTCTCTTAAACTTTCTAATTATTGTATCCTTATCATCAAGAATATATACTACTGCATTTATATTTTCATCGGATTTGCTCATCTTCTTTGTGGGATCGGCAAGAGAATTGATCTTTGCTCCTGATTTTGAAAGAATTGGTTGAGGAATGGTAAAGGTGTCAGGATATATCTGATTGAATCTTGCAGCGATATCGCGAGCGAGCTCAAGATGCTGTTTCTGATCGATGCCGACGGGAACAACGTCCGTTTGATAAAGAAGAATGTCTGCTGCCATAAGAACGGGGTATGTGAAAAGGCCTGCATTGATGTTATCGGCGTGGCGTGCACTCTTATCCTTGAATTGTGTCATTCTGGAAAGCTCACCAAAACCGGTAAAGCAGTTGAGCATCCAAGCAAGGTCGGTATGTGCAGGCACGTGACTTTGCACGTAGAGAGTATTCTTTTCGGGATTAAGTCCGCAAGCCATATAGAGCGCAAGCGTTTCATAGGTTCTGCGACGAAGCTCTGCGGGAACCTGACGGACTGTAATGGCATGATTATCTACCACGCAGTAAAAGCATTTATATTCCTCGGAGTAGCGTGAAAAGTTGGAAATAGCGCCAAGGTAGTTACCGATGGTAAGATTTCCTGAAGGCTGAACTCCTGAAAAACATATCTTCTCGTTGTTTATCATAAAATCCTCCTAAAAAGAGTTAATTTTTAACCAATTAAGTCATTGTAACATAATTTGATTTATTTTTCAAGTGAATTTACAAATATAGTTGAAAAATACGAAAAATTGTGTTATCATTAAAATAATAACACTATATATAGGGGGTTAAGTATGATAAAAATAGAACGAGTAAGCGTAATGAATTTGGAAAATGCCATTCGTGGCGCAAGAAATCCTCTTAACAGTTGGGGTAGAAGCGACAGCTTCTATGACGATAAGGGTAACTATGTTCTCGGCCCTAATGATATCGATCTCGCGGTTCGTCTTGCCAAGGCAGGGAATGACCACAGAAAGTTTCTTCGTCAGATTTTCGTAAGCGTTGATATTACTGCACCTCTTTATTGGTGGAAGGAATTTGATACATATAAGGTTGGTACTGTTGCCAATTCTTGCTCAACGATGCATAAAATCCACCACAAGACGTTTGAACGTGCAGATTTCTCATGTGAGAGGATGGATGAGGGCGCACTTGCGGTCCTTGATAATGTTATTGCTTATATGGAAGGCGAGCGAGTTAAGTTCTGCGAGGATAGGAAGAATAAGCAAGCGTGGATCAATATGATCCAGATGCTTCCTACAAGCTATAATCAAATGAGAACGGTGACACTCAACTATGAGAATCTTATCAATATGTATTATGCGAGAAGAACTCACAAGCTTCACGAGTGGCACGATCTTTGCGATTGGATAATGTCGCTTCCTTATGCAGAGCAGCTTATTGCTGTTAAGGGTGATAGCGAAAATGTTTGAGCTCATCAATAGAAATGGTGTTTCTTTTTTGAGAAGCACCATTTTAAAATCAAAGCATGCTTTTTCAACCAGAGTTGGCGGATTTTCGGAGCTTCCACATACCGCGGGGTTAAATCTTGCGTTTGGCAGAGGAGATGATGATAAAACTGTGCTTTCTAACGTTGAGCTTTTTGCGAATTCGGTTGGAATTGATGGAAAAAGTATTATTAGCGTGCCACAGATACATTCAAACGACATTAAGCTTGTAACTTTTGCAGAGGCAGGAGAAGGTGTTAGCAGAAAAGCGAATTTTGAGTGTGACGGATACGTAACTGAAAAGTGCGGTCTGCCGCTCGGTGTGAAAACTGCCGACTGTGTACCGATATTACTCGAAGCGAGAGATGATGACGGTGAGGTTGTGGCGGTAAGCGCAGTCCACGCGGGTTGGCGCGGAACGGCGGCAAGAATTGCCGAGATCGCAGTTGAAAAGCTATGCACATTCGGTGTTGGGCGCGAAAATATTTTCGTTGCTATTGGTCCGTGTATAGATGAATGTTGCTATGAAGTTGGAATTGATTTTGCCGATGCAATATCAGAAAAAATTGGACAAAGCTATGAACACAAATTCATAAATCATAAAGGAGACGGAAAGCTTCATGCCGATCTTAAGGGTATGAATCTTGAAATTCTCATGTCGTGTGGTGTTCCAATGGATAATGTTGATATTTCTCAATATTGTACTTGCTGTAATTCGGAATTGTTCTACTCTCATAGACGTCAAAGAGGTGTCAGAGGGGCGCTTATGAGTGTTATCTGCAAATAAATAAAAGAAAACCGCAAGTTATATGGCTTGCAGTTTTTTTATTATTCGGATAATTGTACTATAAAAAAGAATAAAACAAAATTAAAAAAAGGTATTGATTTTTGAAAAACCTTATGTTATAATACAAAGGTCAAGTGAATATGCTGCTATGGCTCAGTCGGTAGAGCACGTCATTGGTAATGACGAGGTCATCAGTTCGATT
>CAZLIB010000018.1:0-12350 GCA_964559465.1 uncultured Lachnospiraceae bacterium | reverse complement strand
CGGTCAGATCCAGCTCGTCCATATCCAAGTTTATCTCGATATGTTGCTTTGCATTGAGTTTGGACAATAAACATACCGTCTCAACGTGTCCTGTTCTCGGGAACATATCGACGGGGTCAACCTCGCCAATTCGGTAGCCAAGATCGGCAAACATTTTGCAGTCGCGAGCAAGAGTGTCAGCATCACAGGAAACGTACACGATGCGCTTGATATTGCGCTTTGCCAAGAACTCAATAACCTCGGGGGTGCAGCCCTTTCTCGGTGGGTCAAGAACAACAACATCGGGAGATAGTGCGCCGTGCTGCGCCTCAACCGAAGCAAACAAGCTTTCAATATCCTTGGCATCTCCTGTATAAAATTTTGCATTTTCAAAGCCGTTCAGCTTGGCGTTTTCCTTGGCACATTCAACCGCACCCTCAACTATCTCAACACCAACGAGTTCCGAAACCGCATCTGCCATTGAAAGACCGATGGTTCCCGTTCCGCAGTACATATCTACAAGAGAAATCTTTTCATCAAAGCCAAGTGTTGCCTTTTGCTTTGCAAGTCCGTAAAGAAGCTCTGCGCCATCGTGATTAACCTGATAAAACGACTCGGGAGTAATGCGGAATCTGACGCCGCAAAGAACGTCCTCGATATACCTTTCGCCGTAAAGTGTAATGTATTTATCACCAAGCACAACGTTTGTGTTTTTTGTATTGACGTTAAGCTGAATGCTCTTTATGCAGGGGTATTGATCGGTAATAGCAGACACAAATTCCTGCGCGCGAGGTAGCTTTTCTCCGTTAAGCACAAGGCAAAGCATAACCTCACCCGTATTTTGACCGTAACGAAGATAGAGGTGGCGAAGCAAGCCCTTGCCCGTTTCTTCGCTATAAACTGTCAACTTATTATCATTTGCAAAATTGCAAACGAAGCGTAAAATGTCACCAAATATGCGTGGCTGGAGTGCGCAATCAAATGCAGGCACCACGTTATGCGTTTTCGTTGCATAAAAGCCCGCAACAACTCCCTGCTTTGTCAATGCGAATGGGTACTGCGCCTTGTTTCTGTATTCTCGTGTCCTGTTCGTGCTATGTACGTTATTTATCACGACCTTCGGCAAACCTGCCTTGATAAAGGCGTGCTTGACGTAGTTCTGCTTTAATTCCTTTTCGTGCTCGTAGGTTATGTGTCTGTAAACACATCCGCCGCAGCTCTCGCTCGCGTTGCAAAAGCTTTCTCCATCACGGTAAAGCGAGGGCTTGGTTATTTTCTCAAGTCGAGCCACCGCAAAGGTAGAGTTTACCTTGATTATTTTAGCTTTGATTTCATCGCCTGTAACAGCGCCGCGAACGAACACCACGCGACCGTCCTCAAGATGAGCCACGCCAGCGCCGAGATTATTTATGTCCGTAACTGTTAACTCAACTATATCGTTTTTCTTGATATTATACATAATACTCGTCGTTTGTTTCAAGGCAGATGCATACAAGGTCATCATTCTCGCTCATATCGCAAGCAAGCGCGATATTATTGCTTTTGGCTGTAACCTTACCTGCGCGTCCTGCGGGAGTATGCTCATAGTCAAGATAGCCAACCACCATTGTTTTATCACTATAATAGGTCTTTTCTATATCGATATAGCCGTTCATAAAATCTTCAAGCTCGTAATCGTAAAGATCCTTAGAATCGTCAAAATTATCAATACCGCGGCAAGTCAGAACGAATTGCTTACCCTTTACGTCCGCTTCTTCAAAAACAGGAAGATCGGAAAGGTAATCCAGAAATCCCTCTTTTGCATCCTCGTCTGCGCACTTGAACGCTTCAAGCGTAGCCTGACCGCCATTTTGCGCCCATTCGATCACCTCTTTTGAAAATGAAGCGGAAGGCACACCGCCATCTTTTAAAATTCTGTCAAATTCAGAAAGCAAAATATATGCTTTGTAATCGTGCTCGCCGAGAACGCTGTAAACATTGTATCTTGCGCTCAGATCATTAACAAGCTCTATCGACTGCTCGCCGTAATCAACTATATTTCCAAGAATATAGAGAAGATCGCTGTCCTTAAGATTTATCTTTTTAATAAGCTTTTCAAATTTTTCAAGTCGACCGTAGAGATTTGATACTACATATGTCATAATTATCTCCTTATATATGATTTATGATATTTGTTTCGTAAAAATCGCATTGAATGGAAGCGTCTGCCTCAAGCACTATAGCCGCCAGATTTTTCAGGGCAGGATTTTCGGTAAAATAATGTCCTGCTTCAACAAGATTTATACGATAGTCCTTGCAATCGGTCATATTGTGATAGCCGATCTCACCGGATAGATAGGTATCAGCACCAGCATTCTGCGCTTCACGAATATAGCTTCCGCCACCGCCGCCAACAAGCGCAAGCTTATGTACCTTGCCTGTATTTACTGCATAGTTAAGGTGCTCACAGCCAAGCTTTTCGCAAACGATGGCAACAAAATGCTCAATGTCCATTTCTTCCGGCAAATAGCCAACTCTCATAAGCTCAATTCCCTCACATTCGACCTTTTCAACCTCAGAAAGGTCAAAAAGAGATGCAAGCGCATCATTGACGCCGCCGTCAACCGCGTCAAATCGCGTGTGGAATGACATTACGGAAACATCATTCTTTATAAGCTTGATTATTCTTGCAGGAATACCAAGATCTCCTGAAACTGTCTTTATACCACGAAAAATAAGGGGGTGGTGAGAGATTAAAACGTCATAACCGCCATCGATTGCGTGATCTATTGCTTGGGGAGTTACATCCATACAGAAGAGTGCCTTTTTAACTTCTCTATCACCGTCGGGACAGCACATAAGTCCATCGTTATCCCAAGAACAAGAAAGTGTTTTGGGCATTCTTTCGTTCATATATATGTTAAGCTCGTTAATCGTCATTTTTATACCCTCTCTATGTATTTATCTATTTTTTCGAGGAGCTCCTCTTCATAGCTTACGTCCTCGCCGCCGGATTTTTTGCCCGCAATTTTGCGAACAAGCTGCTTTTTAGTTGAGGATAAAAGCTCATCAAAAAGCTCGCCACCCTGCGCAATTATGTGTTCACCGAAAAGAAGTGTGAAGCTATCATAGGCGCGACCTTGTGCATCATATTCAGCGCAAATGGTTTGATATATCTTTCCACGGTCGAGCGAAAGCGTTTCGCCGATTATTTTAAAACCGTTCACGGCAAGATATTCCCTCAACTTTTCATGATGTGTCATTGGCTGAAGTATAAGTCGTTTTTCGGTATTTTTCAGCCACAGTGCTTCGTCAATGATTTTTACTATAAGCTCTCCGCCCATACCAAAAATTGCAATATCGTCAACCTCGTCCGCAGCTATCTTCTCAAGCCCATCGCAAAGCACGGTTTTTACCTTGTCATCAAATTCATATTTAGTTATATTTTCCCTTGCCTTATCAAGCGGGCCTTGATTTATATCTGCCGCGATCGCAGACGAGATTTTCCCATCTGCAAGCAGATATATGGGAAGATACGCGTGATCCGTGCCGATATCTGCAAAGCGCGCGCCCGCTCTCACAAAAGGAACAGCGGTCAGCAAGCGATCGTTTATTCTAATATTTTCCATAAAATCTCCAGAGCAAAAAGAGCCCTCAATGAAGGCCCTTTTTATTTAGTTTCCAAGAAATGCATTGATCTTTTCAACAAGCTTATCAGCGTCTGTTCCGTGAACTGCGCAAGCATCTGCAATACATTCGCCGCGAGAAGCGGGGCAACCAAGACAGTGCATACCGATCTCAAAGAAGAACTGAGCTGTTTCGGGATTGTAGTCAAGAATATCGCCGATAATGGATTCTTTTGTTACTTTCATTTCGATATCTCCATTCTTTAAAATATTACATAGGATATTATATAATATTTTGCCGCGTGTGTCAATAAAAATGTTATTTTTATTGATTCTTTTTTACAAAAACTCCTTCATTTTTTCAATGTTTCTTTCTTCAAAGGCTACGATCTCTTTGGCAAGAGAAACCGAATTTTTGCACTCGGGGCATTTTTCATAAACGCTCACCTTTTGCAAAAGATCGGTAACGTCCATAGTAGAACCCTGAACCATCATCTCCGCCATGTGGCTTGTGGTGTTGTCCTGCATTGATTTCATCTCCATTCCAATCTTGGCAGAAAGCTTAGAAACAGGATTGACCTCCTTAGGCTCAACACCCTGCATCACAAGCTGATCTTTAACGTCCTGAGCATATTTTTCATATTGATTGAGCTGACTTGTCATCATCATCTTCATATCGTCATCTTTTATCTTGGGCAAAAGATTTATGATAGAATCAGAGCCCATTTTAACATTTGAGTAGATATCCTGCAAAAATTCTACATCTTTATTTTTTGAATTATTATTCATTTTTGATCTCCTTTTTATTTGGTAGATTTATTGTTTACGAAAAAGAGGAAAAGTATACCTATTCTTCTTGACAAAGTGTAAAAAAATGATATAATAATGTTTGAGGTGATGTTATGAAAATTGAAAAGCTTTATATATTTCCACAGGATAAAAATGCTCATTTGATTACTTACGTTAGAGATAATCCACCGGAGATGGATAACGAACCTCGTCGAGCTATGCTTATTTGTCCCGGGGGCGGATATCAATGGACATCAGATCGCGAAAACGAGCCCGTTGCTCTGCAGTTTTTGGCGCGCGGATATAACGTTTTTGTGCTTAAGTATTCAGTAGGTGAAATGGCTAAGGACCTTAACCCTTTACATGAAGCTGAAATCGCGATAAAGCACATCAGAGACAATGCAGTCGCTTACAATATAAGACCCGATGCAGTATATGTTCTTGGCTTTTCAGCAGGTGGTCACGTTGCTCTTTCAAGCGGAACATTATTGCCAAAGGAATCACGTCCGGATGCTATGGTCCTCTGCTATCCCGTAGTAACCGCAACCTGTTCTACACATCTTGGTTCTATGCACCACTTCTGCGGAACGGAATCACCAAGCGAAGAGCTTAAGCATCTGTTTTCCCTCGATCTGCATGTTGACGGTGATACTCCACCCGCATTCATCTGGCACACTGAAACAGACCCTACAGTGCCTGTGCAAAACTCCAAGAATCTTGCAGCAGCACTTGAGAAAAACAGCGTAAAGCACGAGCTTGTTTTGTTCCCCGAGGGCGATCACGGTCTTTCTCTTGCAACTCACGAAACCTGTAAGGACATTCCCGAAAATGAGCCCCATCCTGCATCCGCTTGGATCGAATTGGCTGACAAATGGATCAAATCATTATAAAACATACAACAAATAAGAACGGCGAGGATTTTTCCTCGCCGTTTTTATATTTAAAACTGAAGATCAAAGGGTGATAATCTCATCAAATTTACCGTATGCGGTCTGATTTGCACCGTTGCCAACGGAGCATTCTGCTTTTGCATTCTTGAATGCTTCAAATACAGGAACAAATGCCTTAATATCATCTTGCGAGAAGGAAAGAACATCTGCCATATGCTTTGCTCTTTCTTCGTATGTGTAATCCGCAAGATAGCTTATCTCGTTTTCAATACCCTCGCTCTCAACAGACTTGGGATTTACAAAATCGGCAAGCGTGCTGATTATGCAGCCGAGTATCTCACCGTCGGTAAATTCGTTGGTTGCAAGGTAATCTGCAATACCGTCGTATATATCATACGTTTCCTTAACCTTGGGATCACGGAATGAATAAATATTCATTGCGCCGCGGCGTGCAAATCTCAATCCTGTACCGTAAGCGCCGCCAACCTCTCGAATATTATGCCAGAGATAACCGAGAGAAAGAAGATTTGAAAGAGCCATATGCTTGCCCGAATAAGGAAGCATCCCACTTATATCGAAGGAGCGAACGTTGAAGCTGATGCCTGCGGGGATAGCATAAGCTACCTTCTTTGGATCGGGATTTGTAAGGGTTGCGCCCTCAAGCTTTTCACCTTCGGGAAGATCAAGTGTATTGTCAAGAAGCTCCTTCTTTCCTGTAAAACCGGTATAGCAGAGATTTCCGCTATTGAACACCTTTGAAAGAAGATCTCTTGCGTCATCGCAGAATGATGAGGGAGCGCCTGAATATTCCTGAATCTTCCGGAACAAGGGATATCCGCCAAAGAGGATGCTATAGTAACCGCTTGCAGAGATAAGAGATTCACTTGTGTTAAGAGCAAGTCCAACACCGTTGCCCATAAACTGCATTCTTGAATTATTAAGCTCACGAGCCAGAACTGTTTTAGCAGTTTCCTCATCGTAAACTGTCTTTGTGAGTATCTCACTGATGATCGCAAGTGCCCTGGGTGCATTATCCTCAAGACAAGCAACGCTGACTACAAGATAGGGGTCTGCCTTGTCCATTGAGGGAGAAAGTGTTGTTGTGGAGAACTTCCGCTTACCTGCATAGCGATTGAGCATATTTGAAAGCTCGCTGGGTGTATGCTCCGCGGTTGCAAAGTCGCCAAGTGAACGGGAAAGAAGCTCAACGGTCATAATCTCGTCTGCATTAAGACCCGCAAGTGAAAAATAGAAGCGATAATAAGCAACGCCGTTTGTTTCGGCAGGGGTGTGAAGTATCTTACCGTTTGCGTAGAATTCCTTTTTGGGAAGATCTTTAGTAAGCTTATCAAGTGAGAGTGTTGGCATTTTTGCGATCACCTCGGGGGTATCGCGATCCATAGCAAGCTTTGTTCCCTCAACGAATCTCTTGTGAGCCTCTGCCTTAAGCTCTTCGGAAAGATCCGCAGTATATTTTTCTACTGTTGCAATATGTGCCGCACTTGATTCTCTCTGAACGGGAACGAGAACGGAAATAGCGGTGATATCATTATCAAAGAAGATCTCACGAAGAAGATTTTCAAAATATCCGTTGTCAAGCTCGCGCTCGAACTTTGAGAAGGCTTCGTCAATCTCAAAATATGTATTGAGAGGAACGTTATAGAATGAGTTGTTTGCGATCTGAATGAAATCATAGATGCAAAGACCTGTTACGGCATTTCTCTGCTCCTTCATCTTGAAGCGTGTTGAGGAGATCTGTGCGAGCATGATCTCTTTATCAATACCGTTTTCAATAATTCCGTTGATAGTATCGTCGATAATCTTTTTGATCGCATCTCTATGCTCTTTTTCAGTATTATAAGCCGCGATACCCCAAGATGTCTGAATATCGTCTGTTGAGTCATAGATATCGGAGTCCTGAAGGAGTCCGCTTGTTACAAGCGCTTTTTTAAGAGGCGATGAGCTGTTATCCATCAAGTAGTTCGCAAGAAGACCTGCTGCAAGCTGTCTTTCCGCATCGTTATACATACCAATATTGTACGAGTAGATAATATTTGTCTTGCCCTTCGTATCCTCGGAGGGAGAGATTGGATACTCGTGCTCGCAAACTCTATGGTTAGGTCCTTGAACAGTGTGCCTGATATCACTTCTCTCTTGAGATGCGCCTGCAAGCCACCGGTCGATTATATCGGTGTATCTGTCAAGATCCATATTACCGCGAAGGAAAAGAACACAGTTTGCAGTGCTATAGTATTTTCTGTATGCGGCAAGATAGTTCTCATAAGTCAGAGAAGGAATAACGCTGGGCTCACCGCCGCTATTGTATTTCTGATAGGTATCGGGATAAAGGTCTGCGGTCATAGCGCTGTAAAGCTGACGCTGAATTGACGCAGTCGCACCCTGCATCTCGTTATAAACTACTCCCTTGATGTCATAGCCACCCTCTGACTTTTCAATGTGCCAGCCCTCGCGAAGGAACGTTCCCTCTGCAAGAATGGGATTGAAAACCGCATCAAGATAAACCTTCATCAGGTTCTCAAAATCGTCGGGATTGCAAGAAGCGCAAGGATACATCGTCTTGCCCTGGAATGTCATAGCGTTAAGAAACGTATTCATCGAATTCTTAAGCATAAAAAGGAATGGCGAATTCATAGGATAATTCTTTGAACCGTCAAGAACAGAATGCTCAAGAATATGGAAAACGCCCGTTGAATCGTCGGGAATCGTTTTGAACGCAGCACAAAAAGATTTTTCCTCTGTCCCGGAATCGATATAAATAAGCTTCGCTCCGCTGATATGCTCGTATTCGTATACGTCATATCCGCAGGAATCGAATCTTACCTTATTGGTAAAAGTAAAGTTTTTCATAGCTTCTCCTTTATGTAATTGATTTATTTTCCGTAATATTTTATTTGCCGAGCATAATCTTGATAATTTCTTTGTCGGTGATGCTCATTCCCTCTCTCGCAAGCAAGCCGACGTTTTTAATAGTATTTTCAACGCCCTTGGTAACAATGCCGTCACCGCCGTAGAACTGCTTGTTGACTTTTGCCATTTCGCATCCGACAAGTCCCGCTTCAACTGCCATAGCAATTTTTGCCGCACAGGATGCCTTTGCGCCGTCGCAAATAGTTCCCGAAAGAATAGCAACCGCATTAACGAGCGTGTGAGCTATCTCACGGTATCTTCCACCCTGAAGATAGCAAATTCCAGCGCCCGCACCAACGCCTGCACTGATCGCTCCGCAATATGCAGAGAGCGTACCTATGCCCGTTTTCTGATGTATCGTTACAAGGTCGGAAATAATAAGTGCGCGAAGCATAGTATCTTCGTCAATATTATTTTCCATAGCATAAACTACCACAGGAACGGAAGCAGTAATGCCTTGATTTCCGCTTCCCGAAATGATGCACACGGGCAATTCACATCCGCTCATTCGAGCATCACTTCCCGCCGCAGCACTTCCCTTTATTCTGTCTTTAAGGGGTGCTTTGCCATCTTTATAAAGTATCTTTCCAATGGTTGCGCCATAATCGTTGGTAAGACCCTCTTTTGAGATAGCCATATTCATATTGATCTGTTGAAGAAGATGCGGTCTGATACGCGCAAGGTCGACTGTTTCTGCAAATTCAACTATATCCTTGACGTTAAGCAATCCGCGGTCTGCCTTCTTTAAGCTCTTACCGATCTCATTCTTTTCGTTTCTGTAATGCTCAGTACAGTCAGCGCCGTCAAGCTCAACTCTTACAATGTTGGTGTGGTAATCAGATATTCTTACAAGCGCATTATGTGACGCACTCTCCGCCTCAATAAGAAGATCGAAATTACAAGTGCTGTCAAGCTCCTCAAGTATTATCTCGCAATCTTCTTTAAATCGAAGAATGTCGCTCCCATCCTCGCCCGTGAGCACTGATAAAAGCTCAAGCTTAAGGTCATATCTGTTCGATACCACTCCCGCGGCGACTGCACTCTCAATTCCGTGCATACCGCCCGTTGAAGGCACTATAACACTTTTTACGTTTTTGATAATATTTCCACTGAGAGATATAGTAATTTTTCTCGGCAGCTCGCCCAAGGAGTCGCGCACAATTGATGCGGCATAAGCAATAGCAATAGGCTCGGTGCAGCCCATAGCTACCTGAAGCTCCTCAATCAATATATCCTCATAAGTCTTGATAGTTCTGCTTGAAAGCATATTGGATTTCCTTTCAAAAATAATTACAATAATTTTATCATAAAGCAAGAATTTAGTCAATAAAATGTACCTATTTTTCTTCTGTTTTTTTGTAAATATTTTAAAAATAATACAAAACCTATTGAATTCCAACAAAATGTGTGCTATAATGTATGATGTATTTTTATGAAAGGAGTTTACTACCGTGGACCCATTACCCCGAAGTTGCCCTGTGACTCGGTTCTATAACGAAGATCATTCCAATATGTTCAAATGCTTCTCGTTTCCGAGCAAGATAGTGCATTCACCAATGAAATGTTGATTGCTTAAATCTTGATTGGCTATTAACTTGAACATTATTTGAAACATTTGAATTTATTATTGGAGGATTTATGTCTACTATACTTAGACAACTTTTATTACAGCTTATACTTATTGCTCTTAACGCATTTTTCGCCGCCACCGAAATTGCAGTGGTTTCTCTCAATAGCCAAAAAATGAAGGCCATGGCTGACGACGGCGACAAAAAGGCAGAAAAGATCGTCAAGATCATTGATGATCCCACTAAATTTTTATCAACAATTCAGGTTGGTATCACTCTTGCCGGATTTATGGGCTCCGCTTTTGCAGCTGACAGCTTTGGCGATATGCTTGCGCTTGCCCTTAATACGCAGTTCGGCTTTACAGGCGCAACTGCTGATGCTATAAAGACCGTTTCCGTCATTGTTGTAACACTTATTCTCTCTTACTTCACTCTCGTTCTTGGCGAGCTTGTTCCCAAGAGAGTTGCAATGAAGAATAAAGAAAAGGTCGCAAAGGCATTTTGCGGAGTGATTTCCGTTCTTACTTATATTCTCAAGCCGGTTATCTGGTTCCTCTCCGTTTCTACAAACGGTATACTTCGTCTGTTTGGTATTGATCCCAACGAAAAAGAGGAAACCGTTTCAGAAGAAGACATCGTTACTATGCTTGATGCAGGCGCCGATGAGGGCGGTCTTGACGAGGACGACGTTGAATACATAAAGAACGTCTTCAAGCTTGACAATCTTACCGCAGCCGACGTTATGACGCAGAGATCATCTGTGATAGCTATTCCTGATGATATTCCTGAAGCAGATCTCCTTGACCTCATCAAAGACGAGGGATATTCACGTATTCCTGTTTATGAAGAAAGTCTTGATAAAATCGTTGGCGTGCTCTACGCACGCGAGTATCTTCTCCACCACTCAAATCCCAAGTTCAAGCTTGAGGATGCTATGTTTTCTCCCAAATATGTTCCCGAAACGATGCACCTTGATGCGCTCCTTAAGGAAATGCAGGAAACTCATAACCATATTGCAATCGTTGTTAACGAATATGGTCTTACTTCAGGTGTCGTCAGTATGGAGGACATTATCGAGGAGCTTGTAGGTGAGATCTGGGACGAGCTTGACGAGGCTATCGAGCCCATCAAAGCAATCGGAGATGACAAATACAGAGTTCTCTCCACCATTTCACTTGATGAATTCTTTACATTCTTCGAAATTGACATCGACGAAGAAAGCGATTCCACCACCGTTAACGGTTGGGTCAATGAACATGCAGAGAGTATTCCCGAGGTTGGCTTTACCTTTGACTACGATAAGCTTACTATAACCGTAACTAAAGCTGACGATCTTATGTCGCACGAAATCGAAGTCACCGTTCGCCCTGAGGAGCTTCCCTTAGAAGAAGAAGACTCTGATGAATAAAATTGAGTAAATTTGCACAAAACGCAACAGAATGAATTCTGTTGCGTTTTTTTATTATATTTCACAAGAAAAACACATCAAAACTTGAATGTTTCTATATATCTGTTAATGTTTTATTTGGTATAAATGCTCTTAAAGCGACATTTTATATTCCCTTTTTTGGCAAAGTGACGAAAAATTATTTTTTGGTTTAATTCGAGAAAAAAAGGGTTGTTTTTTGAAGAACTTTGTGCTATTATGTACATAGGGTAATTTTAACATTTATAACTATGTCAACTCAGCTTTACATATATTTCCCTATATTATAATAATGAAGGGTTTTTGACAATGATCTACGATTTGCAAAAAGCAAGCATGCTGAAAAGAATATCTGCTTTTCTGCTTGATATTATTCTTATGGTGATCCTGATAACAGGTTTTGCTTGGATGCTTTCAACTATTCTCGGCTTTTCAGAGCATTCCGAGCGTCTTGATGCGCTTATAAGCGGATATGAAGAAGATTTCGGGCTTGATTTCAGCATAACAAGTGACGAATACGAAAATATGACCGAAGAAGAAAAAAAGTATTTCAACGATTCTTATAATGTGGTTGTTAAAGACGAGGATTATCTTTTCCTTACGAATATGATCTTCTATTCCCTTATTACCATCGTTTCAGTAAGCTTTTTGCTTGCAACTGTTATTCTTGAGTTTATTGTTCCGCTTATTTTCAAAAACGGACAAACTATTGGTAAAAAGATATTCTCTATCGCCGTTATGCGAATAGACGGAGTCAGAGTTACTCCCGTTATTATGTTCGTTCGTTCCATACTCGGTAAGTATACCTTGGAAACAATGGTCCCCACAATAATCCTTCTTATGATGAGATTTGGCGTAGGAAGCTACGTTACGCTCGGAGTTGTGCTTCTTATAGCGCTCTTTGAATTGATACTCGTTATAGCGACAAAAACTAATTCCTTTATACACGATATTCTCTCCTCAACAGTTGTCGTTGACTTTCAGAGCCAGATGATATTTGACTCCGTTGAGGCAAAAAAGGAATATCAGCTTCGTATTCATAACGAAGAGGTACAGAATTCAAAATACTTTTGATTCTATTTAAAGCGGTTCTCAAAAAATTTTTTTATATAAAGAAATGGAGATTTTATGAAAGTTGTTTTGCAGAATTTAACAAAGATCTTCC
>CAZLIB010000017.1:0-12461 GCA_964559465.1 uncultured Lachnospiraceae bacterium | reverse complement strand
AACCCATGTTACAGCCGTGAAAGGGCCGTGTCTTAACCGCTTGACCAACGGGCCGGATGGTAGCGGGAACTGGACTTGAACCCGTGACCTATCGGGTATGAACCGATTGCTCTAGCCAACTGAGCTATCCCGCCATTTCGCGCTTTTCCTTGCGACTTGTATATTTTATCATAACACTTTTGTTTTGTCAATACTTTTTTTGAAAAAATATATTTTTTATATAAAAATTCCTTTTGACTTCAAAAAGAGCAGGGCACCCGATGGTGCCCTGTCGGTTTGTCAATCCTCGAATCTCATATCATATTTAAGAGTTTCGTCATCAATATCTTGTGTTGGCTTGAGACAATCGTGAAGCTTTGCAAGATGGTTTGTTTCACTTGTATTGCATGCTCCCGAGTAGCTATATCCTTCGCTTCTCATATAAGCACTCCATCTTAAGTGCTCGAAGTTAGCGAGTTGAATTTTTTCTTTGCGAGTGGCAGAGTCCCACGCAGCATTTGTAATAGAGGGATTTATTGAGAGATCGGCCTTTATCTTCAGATGAAGTGCTTTTGCAAGTGATGAACGGTAATTATACTCGTATCGCCAAAAGCTGTTTTCTGCTATCTTGACAATGTTCGGCTCATTCTTGTGTCTATCTTTTTCGTAGCGGAGGTGTTCATTCCATGCGACGTTAACGAGCTCGGATTTGATAAGCGTTGAAACGGAGTAGAAATGATCTATATCACCTGTCATTATTATATCGTAGGTATCGTTTTTGTGAGTCGTCACTCCTGCGGAGCGGTTGTTGCATATATCATTCCATGTTGTTCCCATCATTTTGCAGGTGCTCGGATTATAGATAACCGTTTCAATATCGGGCTTTCTGCCGTCGCTGATATAATCTACCTGATTGGAAATTTGGCGTATCTTGGTACTGATTTCCAAGTTGGCGGAGTCTGAGCCCAAGGATACGAACACATAGGTGGCATCGTTGATCTCCTTGATCTTATTTATAATCTTGTCGCCGTGGATATCAATGCCCGAGTGGATTTTTATTTCATAGTAGGGCTCGCCTTCTATAAACTTGCCGTTGTATTTATCGCTCAAAAGCTCCGGGCACATCACTTTAAGTCGGGATTCTGCATTTTCATCAGCATCAAAAGCGGTTATTTTTAACTTGTATCCCTTTATCTGACATAACCACGTGAGAGCCTTAAGCATTTCGCGACCGTATTTTTCAAGACCCACCAATACAACGGATATTACGTTGTATTCACCTATCCTGCGGGCTCTTTTGAATAAAAATTGACCGTTTTCATAGAGATTATGATATATAAGAGATCTGATGGGATCTATTCTGGTTACCTTTATGTTATCGGTACTTTTAGATGCCATCATAAGCTCGGTGTGTATATCATCCGAAAACAGATAAAGCTCCATTCCGTTGTAATCGTATCGGCGCATCACGCTATCTGCCTGACGGATTTTTTTAGCTTCATCGTCCGAAATGATATATATCGTAACCTTTCGTGATGTGGAGCGATATCTGAGCTTTACGGAGCTTATACCCTTGCGGAATATTATTGCACTCATATCGTAAGCGCGCTCAAGCATATCGTCTGCGTTATCGCTTTTTTTATCCGAGACGTCGGTGAAAACAATTACATCTGAAGGAAAGATTTTCCATTTGAACGTTCTGCTTTTTGCAATATCATTTGCCAAGGCAAGTGATTTCTCGTTTAGCTCGGTGAAAACGTGAGCGTGACAATAGAAATGCAAGAAATATTTTATGCGCGAGGTGAGATTATTGAAGAAGGAGAGAATAAAGCTTACAGTAAACAAAGGCGCAACAAGATAGAAAACCGAGCCGATAAAAAGTCCAAAGTTGGTAAGATTCTTATCGGCTATCCACATTATATCTCCGCCAAATGTAAACAGCTTAATAGAATATTGGATGGAATTGAGAAGAACATCAGCCCAAAGAACACGTTCGCCCTCTGTGGTGAGAAGACTTGCAAAAATGGGCATATAATGTGCGAGTGATGCTAAAAACGTGCCCACGAAGAGTATACGCATGGGTGTGATTTCTCTTGTTCTTTTTTTTACGCTTGGCAATGCCCAAGCGGCGGCAAGAACAAAGGTCGACGAAAGCAACACTGCGGCAAATATTTGATCACTGAAAAAAGATTTAATAAATTCCATATTTCCTCCAATTGTTCATCGTATACTGACATTTTAACTCCAACAGAGCTTTTTGTCAAGTGTGTGATATTTTGTTTACTGCAAAAAAAGAAATGAAATTCATATTTATTTACAATATACAAAAACACTTTACAATTGTTTGAAAGTGTGATAAAATTATAAAAAGGGCAAAAGCCCTGCAATTCAACCTGAAAGGTGTAAAAAATATGGATAAAATTCTTATTGCTTTGCTTATTTTGGCGATTCTTATAGGAGCTGTCTGCGGTGCTTTTTACTTGCTTAATGAAAAAAATGCCGACAATATGGAAAAATACATAGATACCTTTGCGGATATGCGTCTTACGCCCGACTGCGAGCCGCAGCTTGACGAGAATGGCAATTGGTATTTTGTCACCGATGAGGATTTTAAAGTTCTTCACCTCACCGATATTCACTTAAGCGGCGGTATACTTAACGCAGAGGACGACAAAAAGGCGCTTCGCGCAGTAGCATCGATGGTGGTTGCGGAAGACCCTGACCTTGTTATCATTACGGGCGATATTTCTTATGCTATCGGACTTGGCGGAACTATAAACAACAAATACGCGCACGATATGTTCATTCGTCTTATGGAGAGCCTTGGCGTTTACTGGACGGTTACCTTCGGTAACCACGATACAGAGCCGTATAACTATCACGGAAGAGATGTTGTTGCCGACATGTATGCAGACGAAGCTCTTGAAAGATGTCTGTTTATGCGTTCTCCCGATGGTGTTTCGGGTGAAGGAAACCATGTGATCAATATCAAAAACTCTGCAGGCGAGGTAACCAAAAGCTTGTTTATGATTGATTCTCATTCCTATATAAGACAAGACCTTGTGGGCGGGCTTATAGATTCGCTTATGTGGAATTACGATTATATAAAGGATGACCAGATAGATTGGTATTCCGATATGCTTGAGGAATACAAGCCCATGAGCAGCTTGATGTTCTTCCACATTCCGCTTACAGAGGTAAAATCCGCTTACGATCAGTACGTAGCAAACGGCCGTGAGCTTGGCGATGGCATTAATTCCTTCACAGGACACGACGGAGAAGAGGGCGACGTGGTATTCCCCTCGGACAAGCCAAGTAAGCTTTTTGATACTGTCAGAAGCACAGGAAACACCAAAGCGATGTTCTTCGGTCACGATCACTTCAATAACTTCGTTATGGACTATCAGGGCGTTATTTTCTCCTATGGCTACAGTGTTGATTATATTGCTTACGGTGATATAGGAAGCAAGGGCTATCAACGCGGCTGCACGGTAATTACCGTCACTCCTGACGGCGTATTTGACGAAAGCCACATTTCTCACCAGAATTACTATCAGGAAAAATATAACTCTCTTGACGAAAAGGCAGAGATGGATATGTATCCGTATTTTGATAAATAAAATTACCCCGACCGTGCGGTCGGGGTTGTTTTATACCTCAATTTTTTCTTTGCTTTCTTCAACTATTTGCTCGATGTCCTCGATTATCTGCGGCTTTTGCGGTGCAAACTGCTTTTGATACAAAAGAACCGCGGTAACAAGCGCCACAGTATAGTAAATACCCGGATAAATGTTGAACAAATGGTTGTCAAGCAGGCTTCCCGTAAGGATTGTGGAAGCGCTGACCATCAGCATAAAGCGGTCAAGTGTTGGCTTTCGAAGAATGTATTTGAGTGTGCAGATTCTGTAATATCCGTAACAGAGGGTGCCAAAAGCGCCAAGTCCCGCAAGAAGCTGGAACAGGGTGTTGTGGGCGAAATGGGGAATGATGGATGCCATTGGAGTTGCAAATTTCATTTCGTCGCCGAAAAAGCCTGCGCCGAATATTGGATGCGCCTTGAAGATCTCAATGCATCTGATCCAGATGTTTATTCTTCCCGCGCTTGCGCCGTTAAGCCCGTTATCGACGTTTGTTCTTTCAACATAATGCTTGATAAGGGAAACGAACTGCTCCTTAAAGAAGACAAGAACCAGAAGCGCAACTGCCGCTGCAGATACGGGCACGATGATGCGCGCCACCCTTTTTCTTTCTCCTGCAAACATTGTGAAGATAAAGCAGAATGCAAAATACACTCCTCCGATAAGCACGGCATTTCGAGAAGTGCTTGTAATTACTGCGCCAAGAAGGGCAAAGGCGGTTAAAAGGTGGAGATAGGGGAGAAGCTTGGAGTTGCTTTTCATAAATCCGTGGAAATTCATAGGAATAAGACTTGCAAGCACAAAGCCAACGGCGTTTGTCTTACCAAATCCAAGAGTGAATGCACTTCGGTCAACTCCGTTTCCTACAAAGAGATCACCTGAAAAATAAATGCCCGCAACCTGAAATAGCAATATCCAAGATATAAGCAGATTTACGTATGTAAGATAGTGCGTAATCTCGCTAAGATCCTCGTCCATAAGCCCAAGATACAGCATAAGGAAAAGCAGAACGTAAACCACCGCAAGCGCAAGCGCCCAAAGAAGATTGCCAATCTTATAGCCGCCAGAAAGGATGCCGTTAGTTATAAGACCAAGCGTAAGGACGAGCATGGGAATAAAAAGAGGGATCTTTAAGAAATTTATTTTTGTAAAGAATTTATTCTTTATTGCATAGGTTAAGCAGCAGACGACGAGTATTACCGCGCTTCCTATCAAAAGGTAGGGGCGTATGCCCGTGAAATAATGGTCGGATCTTGTTGGCTCCATCGGAGAATTTTCGACCGTCATCTGATAGAAGAAGGTCAGCACGAAGAAAATAAGGGGCTTTAATGACGCGCTTGTAAGCATAGCAACCGACGTGATTATCATACCGAGCGATGCGGTGTAGACCTCGATTTTGGCAAAGTAGCCGATCAGGATCAGGGCGCTCATAATAAGCGGATAGATCCTTCCCCAAAAAAGATCGGGCTTTATTCTTATCTTTTGCATTATTCCATCCTTCCTTTAATGAGATTCATATTTTGTGTTATATAGTGTGAACTAAAACACAACGTTATTCTATCATCTTATTAATGTCTTGTCAACACAATGCTTCTTTTTTGCTGAAAATGCGACAAAATATTTATTTAAAAGGTTCACACTATAGCCTTATTAGTTCGGTTCTCTTCGGCTATAACACATAGTGTGAACAAAAGTGACATTTTGTGTCGCTTTATTTTTTAGTGATTATTTTGCGGCAATATATTGAAAAAGATAATCAAAATTGGTATAATTATTTATATATATCTATACGAGGAGAAAAACATGGCAAATAAGTATTACATTGGAATAGATCTTGGCGGAACGTTCATCAAGGGTGGAATAGTAAATGATATTGGTGAGATAATAATATCCGATAAGGTGCCCACGGAGGTTGAAAAGGGAGAGAAGGGCGTTGCGGCAAACATCGCTCGTCTTGCAAACAATCTCCTTGACAGATGCAACCTTAAAGCTTCTGACGTTGAAGGACTTGGTATCGGCTCTCCCGGTATGATTGACGGCGGAGAGGGTACTGTTGTTTATGCAAATAATCTTGGCTGGGAAAATTTCAGAATTTGCGACGAGCTTTCACGCCTTATGGGTGGAATGACCGTAAAGATCGGAAATGATGCAAACGTAGCGGCCCTTGGCGAGGTAAGGCTCGGCGCGGCTCGCAATTATAACAGTGCAATTATGATCACTCTCGGAACGGGCGTTGG
This sequence comes from uncultured Lachnospiraceae bacterium, assembly GCA_964559465.1. Taxonomy (GTDB): domain Bacteria; phylum Bacillota; class Clostridia; order Oscillospirales; family CAG-272; genus RGIG4608. The sequence continues at coordinate 6,607 of CAZLIB010000017.1, read as the reverse complement.
CGGCGGCATCGTCGTTGACGGTAAGCTTATTGAGGGCAATAAGGGCGCGGGCGCAGAGCTTGGACATATCGTTATCGTTCACGGCGGTGAGCAGTGCTCCTGCGGCAGACGCGGCTGCTTTGAAGCGTATAGCTCTGCAACGGCTCTCATTCGCGATACAAAGCGCGCTATGGTTGCGCATCCCGATTCAAAAATGTGGGAGATTGGTGAGCTTGAAGGGGTAAACGGTAAGACCGTGTTTGATTATGCTCCCGTTGATACATATGCTAAAGAAGTACTTGACTCATATATAGAGCATCTTGCGTGTGGACTTATAAATTACGCAAATATTTTCAGACCGGAAGTGATCTTGCTCGGTGGTGGAGTTTGCGCGCAAGGCGATAACCTTACTAAGCCCTTGCAAAAGATTCTTGATAAAGAGATCTATGCAGGGGATAAAGGTCCTTCCATACCGATTCTTATTGCTGAACTTGAAAACAGCGCAGGACTTCTTGGCGCGGCAGCGCTTTTGATGTGATTTAGTTGCTTGAGTTTAAATTTTAAGTGGTTTGGGTAACGATTAAATTATATAAATTGGGATTTATCGGGGAGTCGGTTAGAAAAAGAAGGTCTTTATCCACTAACCGTCTCCCCTGATAAATTAAAATTTTAAAACAAAGATGGAGATAACATGAAAACCTTTGACGTTGCTATCATCGGCGCAGGAGTTGTGGGCGGACTTATCGCCCGTGAGCTTTCGCGATATGAATTGAATATCTGCTTGCTTGAAAAGGAATGCGACGTTGCTATGGGCGCGACGAAGGCAAACTCAGGCATCGTTCACGCGGGCTTTGACACAGAGGAGGGTACGCTTAAGGCGCGCCTCAACGTTGCGGGCTCAAAAATGATGAAGCGCGTGACCGACGAGCTTGGCGTTAAATACAAAAACAACGGCTCTCTTGTCGTCGGCTTTTCCGATGCCGACAGAGAGCATATCGAGCGCCTTGTTGCTCGCGGTATGAAAAACGGCGTTGAAGGTGTCAGACTTATCGGGCAGGATGAGCTTCGTGCGATCGAGCCCAACATCAGCAAGAGCGCTGCCTGCGCGCTTTACGCGCCCACGGGTGCGATAGTTTGCCCCTATGAGCTTTGCATAGCATCTATTGGCAACGCGATGGATAACGGCGCATCTCTTTTTTGCAATTTCGAGGTAAAAAATATAGAAAAATCGGCTGAGGAATATATCATTTTTTCTGAAAATGAGAAAATTTCCGCGCGCTACGTTGTCAATGCGGCAGGACTTTATTCCGACGAGATAGCGAAAATGGTTGGTGACACTTCGTTCACAGTAGGGGCGCGCAAGGGTGACTACATCTTGCTCGACCGCGAGTGCGGAACGATGGCAAGCTGCACTATTTTCCGCGTTCCGAATGAGATGGGCAAGGGAATTCTTGTTTCTCCCACAGTCGACGGCAATCTTTTGCTCGGCCCTACGAGTGTGAATATCGATGATAAGAGCGACAAGAGTACCTCCGCTTCTGACCTTGCAAAGATCATGGGAAGGGCGAGCGAGAATTTGTGCGTTCCTATTCCTTTTGGAAAGTCGATAACAAGCTTTTGCGGTCTTCGCGCCTACGGAAGCACAGGTGATTTCATAATCCGCCCAGCCTGTGAGCGCTTTATCAACGTTGCAGGTGTTGAATCGCCCGGTCTTTCGGCGTCTCCCGCTATCGCAGAGTACGTTGTTGGACTTTTAGCAAACGAGGGACTTGAGCTGATCAAAAACGAAGAATTTGACCCCTATCGAGAGGCAAAGCACGCCTTCCGCGAGGGAAGCATAGAAGAAAAGAACGAATTTATCAAGCGCGACGCAAGCTATGGTAGAATAATCTGCCGTTGCGAGAGTATAAGCGAGGGCGAGATACTTGATGCCATTCGTTCAAATCCGCCTGCTACCGATATTGACGGCATCAAGCGCCGCACACGCGCAGGAATGGGACGCTGTCAGGGAGGTTTCTGTGCGCCGTACGTTATGGAGCTTATCGCAAGAGAAAACGGAGTTGATTTTGAATCCGTTACCAAATCGGGCGGCGAAAGCGTGCTTGTGGTAGGCAGAACAAAGGGGGCGTCAAAATGAGAAGCGCAGATCTTGTTATCATAGGCGGCGGTCCTGCGGGTATGGCGGCGGCTCTTGCCGCGCACCAAAGAGGCATAAGAGATATTCTTATTCTCGAAAGAGACGGCTCTCTTGGCGGAATACTGCAGCAGTGTATTCACAACGGCTTTGGACTTCACACCTTTGGCGAGGAGTTGACGGGGCCCGAATACGCGTGGAGATATGAAAAGGAGATAATTGAAAAGCAGATACCCGTGCTTCTTAACACGATGGTGCTTTCGGTTGATAAAAATAAAATAATCACTGTTACAAACAGTGACGACGGAATTTTCCAAATCGAAGCGAAGGCGATAATTCTTGCTATGGGCTGCCGAGAGCGCCCAAGGGGCGCACTCAATATTGCCGGTACTCGCCCTGCAGGCATATACAGTGCGGGAATGGCTCAAAAGCTTGTTAATATAAAGGGTTTTATGCCGGGTCGTGAGGTCGTGATTCTCGGCTCGGGCGATATTGGACTTATTATGGCGCGCAGAATGATCTTTGAGGGAGCGCGCGTTCACGCGGTGTGCGAGCTTATGCCGTATTCGGGCGGTCTTGCGCGGAATATAGAGCAGTGCCTTAACGACTTTAATATTCCGTTAAGGTTAAGCCATACCGTTGTTGAGATACACGGAAAAGAGCGTCTTGAGGGCGTAACGATCGCCAAGGTGGACGAAAACCGCCGTCCGATCCCCGAAACGTGCGAGTATATTCCTTGCGACACACTTCTTCTCTCTGTGGGTCTTATTCCCGAAAACGAGTTGACTGCAGGGGCGGGTATTCAGCTTAGCAGAATTACAAACGGCGCTATCGTTGACGAAAACAGACAAACCGAAATTGAGGGCATTTTTGCTTGCGGTAACGTACTTCACGTTCACGACCTTGTAGATTTCGTTTCAAGTGAAGCGGAGATAGCGGGTAACGGCGCGGCTGATTATATTTTAAACATTAATAAAAAGGCACATAAGGCTATAGAGATCTCCACCGACGGCAGAGTGAGATACACCGTTCCGCAGAGAATAGCAGGAAACGGTGACGTTGATGTTTATTTCCGCGTTTCGGATGTTTACCGCGACGCGACCATAAAGGTGAGCGACGGCGAGAGAGTTGTTCTTTCGAAGAAAAAGCCCAAGCTTGCGCCCGGGGAAATGGAATGTGTCAAGCTTTCCGCAGAAAAGCTTAAGGGTGTTGAAAATCTTAAGTTTTCAATAGAATTTTAGAGAAGGGTGGGCAAAAAATGGATAACAAAAGAGAACTCACCTGTATTATTTGTCCTCGCGGATGTCAACTTGCGGTTGAGTTTGGCAACGAGATGAGCGTTTCGGGCAATCTTTGCCCTCGCGGTAAGGTGTATGCGATAAACGAATGTACGGACCCACAGCGCACGGTCACAAGCACCGTCAGAACTGATGACGGCGGCGTTGTCGCGGTAAAAACGGACAAAACTATACCTAAAGACAAAATGATGGAGTGTATGAAAATGATAAACTCTGTCACGGCAAAGCTTCCGGTTTGCGTGGGTGACGTAATTATCGACGATATTTTCGGCGCGAAGGTGGTCGCAACACAGAATAAGGAGAAAAAATGATAACAAATGATTTCTATACATTAAATAACGGCGTACAAATTCCCGCCATTGGCTTTGGCACCTGGCAGGTCGCCCCCGGGGAGGAGGCATACACATCTTGTCTTTATGCGCTCGGGGCAGGTTACCGTCATATCGACACGGCATTTGCCTATGGAAATGAGAAAAGCGTGGCGCGCGCGATAAAGGAATTCGGTATCTCTCGCTCTGACGTGTTTATTACCACAAAGCTGCCTGCCGACATCAAGGATTATGACGGCACGATAGCTCATTTTAATGCTTCGCTTGAAAATCTTGAAACAGATTATCTTGACCTTTACCTTATCCACGCGCCGTGGCCCTGGAGCGATGTCGGAAGCGATTGGACAGAGGGCAATATCGAAGTGTGGCGTGCAATGATAGCGCTTTATAATGAGGGGAAAATACGCGCCATCGGTGTTTCCAATTTCCATGTTAAAGATATTAAGGCGTTGATAGACGCGACGGGCTTTGTTCCTGCGGTCAACCAAATAAGGTTCTTCATTGGAAACACGCAAAACGAGATATATGACTATTGCAGAGCGAATAATATTCTCGTTGAGGCGTATTCGCCGCTTGCCACAGGCGCGCTCGTTGACCGCGCCGAGCTTGCTTCGATCGCTGAAAAATACGGAGTGAGCATTCCGCGCCTTTGCATAAGATATTGCGTAGAAAAGGGAACGCTTCCGCTTCCAAAGTCAGTCAATAAAGAAAGAATCGAACAAAATCTTCTCGTTGATTTTAACATTTCAAGCGAGGATATGGACTATCTTGACTCGCTTTATCACATCGGGCCTACAAGACCTTACAGAAGTTAAAAACAAAAAAGCATCGTTTTAAACGATGCTTTTTTGTTGTTCAAATTTTGATTTGTTGCGTACATTGTTTGCACGAGCCAAAGCGACAAAAAGTTTTCGTCCACCTTTTTCAAAAGGTGGCGCCTGCGCGGCGTGAGCGCAAAAAACGCCATTTCTTTTTGCAAAGCTTTTTTCTTTGTGGCTTTTATGCCAAAGAAAAGCTAACAAAAGAAAAGACCGTATATGGAGCTACGCGCTCCACACCGCACCAACTTTTTTCAAAAAGTTGGACAAAAACTTTTTAATCGCGCAAAGTAAGTGCGAACATAGCGCTAAATTCCAATTTATCTCTTGTTCCCAACGATCCGTTTTCTGCTTTTGATGCTCTTGTCGTGCGCGCTTATGGCGTGAACAAAGCCCATGGCGAGATAAAGAGCAAGCATTGACGAGCCGCCCGCGCTCATAAAGGGAAGCGTGATACCGATAACGGGGAGCATCGCAAGACACATTCCAAGATTCATTACCGACTGAACTATAAACATAGCCGCAATTCCTATACAGATAAGCGATCCAAAATCGTTTTTGCAATTTTTTGCAATATTTATCATTCTGACAACGAGTATAATAAGCACCGCGATAAATGTTACCGCGCCCACGAATCCGAACATCTCACAATAGGTTGCAAAAATAAAGTCAGTGTGGGAGGCGGGAAGTATCTCATAAAACCCGCCCGAATTTATACCCCTGCCGAAGAATCCGCCTGCACTTATCGCGTCAAGCGAAAGGAGTGGCTGCATTCCGTATCCCAGTGGGTCAAGCTCCGGTTGAAAGCCGATAAGTATTCTTTGCTGTTGATAAGTGCTGAGATGCGGCCACAAAAAAGGAAATAAAATTATTACAGCGCCTATTGCACCGATGAAATACCATTTGCTAAGCCCTGCAAAGGCGAGCATTACTGCAACGATGCCGACGTACACGAGTGCAACGCCAAGGTCACCGGAAAGAAGGACGAGTCCCACTATCGCGCCTGCATGAATAGCAAGCGGAATAAGAGTTTTTATTTGATTTATAGAGCCTTTTACCATTGAAAGATGCTTTGAAAAGCTGATAATGAAGGCGATCTTAACAAATTCAGAGGGCTGGATCATAAACGAGCGAGAGCCGATCTTAATAATGGTGAGCCAGCTCTTGTTGCTCGTTTCAGTGCCGTTTGCCCCGGTAACGCCGAGAATAAGCGTTATTCCAAGGAGAGCGACGGAGCCTATGAAAAGAACTATCCAATATTGTTCAACAAATCTTCTGTAGTCAAGATTGGCAAGTATCATTACCGCGCAAATGCCGACTGCAGTCATAGCTATTTGCATAACGAGCTTGCTTGTTCCGAAATTTTCTCGCGCGCCAAAAATGGTTATCAAGCTCATAAGAGTAATTATCATTGAGCAGATGAATACCGTTTTGTCGAGCCGCGCAAATGAGTTGCGAATAAATTTGCCGATCGATCTGAACATTTCGCTTCTCCTTTCTTGAGATAATATGTTGATGGTTCAAAATTTAATTTATTGGTGTGCTTGCGCAAAGCAAGCGATTATTTCGTCCACCTTTTTAAAGGTGGCGCTCCACGCGCAGTGGCGCGGGTATGGGGCGCGTAGCTCCGTGTTCGTCCATTTTCTTTTTGAAAAGCTTTTTCTTTTGGGGCTACTTTCTCAAAAGAAAAAGCGATAAAAGGTAAGCGGTCGCTATAAACAGTAGCGCTAACTATAGATACCCAAACTCTTTAGCCGCTTTTCTCTGCCATAATATAGGCGCCTTCTTTCTTGTCTGCTAATAATCTCAATTTGTAATATAGGGAGTCCTTTATATCGGGACTCCCTATTTTGTTTATCTTAATACTGTCTGCCCCAAACGACCATATGACGCGCGGGCTTGCCGCAGCAAGCGCAAACGTCGCTGAGCTTTTCTTCGTTGAAGGGAATACAACGGCTCTTAACACCGCCGGTAACGTCCTTGATCTTATCCTCACATTCAACATCGCCGCACCACATTGCCTTGATGTAGCCGGGCTTGTTCTCTGCG
>CAZLIB010000016.1:8182-12764 GCA_964559465.1 uncultured Lachnospiraceae bacterium | reverse complement strand
CCATTGAAACTGCTGTTACAAGAAGCTGATCGTTCTTGAAGAGCGCACGGAAGAGGTCCTTAATTGTTGTGCGCTCGGTCTTTTCAAGCTGTGAACGATCCTCTTTTACACCGAAGAGAGTGATGCTTTGGAAGATCCACATAATTACTGCGATTATAATAGCAAATGTGAAATAAGCATCGCGAGAATTCATATTGGGGAAAAAGCTCGGAACGTTAAGGTAAATAAGAACCATTGCAAACATACCAACGTTTGCGCAGATTCTTGCAAATGCACCAACGCCCTCACGCACTTGCTGATCCTTTGAAATGGCGGGCATAAGTGACCAATATGCAATATCGTTAAGTGAGAAGAAGATACTGAAGAGAAGGTAGGTAACTGCAAGAAGGACGATATGTGATGTTTCGTCCATATCGAAGTTGTGGAACATCAATACCGTGAGAACACCTGTACCGATCATACCGATAAGGATCCATGGCTTGAATTTCCCCCATCTTGTTTTAGTATTATCCACTATGGCTCCAACAAATGGGTCAATAATGGCATCAAACGTACCGAAAAGTGTGAGCATAACGCCAATTACGGCAAGGCCACCGTTGCTAAACTTTACAACGTCAGTCAGATGTACGAGAAGATACATACTAACGAGGGAATAGAGAGCGTCTCTGCCCACTGTGCCAAGTCCAAAGCAATACTTGTTTAATTTCTGTTGCTTATTCATATTATTTCTCCTTTATCAAATATAGATTACTTCCGAAGTCGCCAAGCAATCTGATTTTTTCATTATAGCCGGAACCCTCAAATTGCATCTCAAGGTTCATTCCAAAATTAAGTGCATCACCGTAACACTCGTAGCTTTCGTGACCGTCCACGAGAGAGAAATTCTTGTCTACCGTTCTGAGCAACAGACCGTCTGCTTTAATACGAACGGGAGTGATGTGATTGATAAGCGGGCCAAAGGTTTTGATGCGAAGATTTTGTTTTACGCATTCAACGCTATACTGCTTATCAGGCTTTGCACTGGGAATGCACAATCTGTCGCGATAGGGAGCTGCGCAGGTCTTTTTCTGGAAGAAGCCTGCAATTATCTCGTCTTTGTATGATACTTGCCAAGAGAGTTGATCGGGATTATCCACGGGTACAAACTCAAACTTTCCGTACTGGAAGGTACGACGGTGCTTTTTATAGAACTCAATTTGAGCTTTGACCTGCTTGAGTTCGTCGGGAGTGAGCTCGGCAAAGTCGAGCTCATAGCCAAGCACGCCAAACGAAGCGACGTTGAATCTCGTTGAAAGAGGAGTACTACGAAGCGTTTGTGCGTGGGGGGACATTGAAACGTGAGCAGACACTGTTGAGAGGGGGTAAAAATTGAATATACCGCCCTGAATGTCAAGTCGCTCGATGGGATCGGTGTCATCACTGGTCCAGATTTGCGGTGAATAGCAGAGCATACCAAGGTCAAAGCGGTTTCCCCCCGACGAGCAGCTTTCAAAAAGGATGTTTGGGTGAAGCTTGTGGAATATTCTATCAAGCACATCGTAAAGACCGAGGATATATTTGTGATAGAATTCACCCTGATTTGTAAGGGTTGCGGAATACATATCGCTGATGTGGCGGTTATAGTCCCATTTAACGTATTCAATATTGGCGCTTGAAAGTATAGCGTCAACCGAATCAACGATATAGTCTTGAACCTCTTTTCTTGAAAGGTCAAGAACCATCTGATTTCTTCCGAGAGAGGGTATGCGAGAGGGAACTGCGATAGCCCAATCAGGATGCGCGCGATAGAGGTCGGAGTCGGGATTTACGCACTCGGGCTCAAACCAAAGACCGAATTTCATACCGCGTTTGTTTATTGCATTTGCAAGAGATTTGAGCCCTCCCGGGAGCTTTTTGGTATTTACTACCCAGTCGCCAAGACCTGCCTTATCGTTGTTTCTCGCGCCAAACCAACCGTCGTCAAGAACGAGCATCTCAACACCAAGCTTTTTGGCTCTGTCAGCAAGCGCCACAATTTTCTGACGGTTAAAGTCAAACATCATCGCTTCCCAGTTGTTGATGACTATCGGTCTGTCGGCGTTCTTGTGCACACCGCGAACGATATTGTTGTTGACAAAGCTATGCATATTCTGCGCCATTTCGTTAATTCCGTTTGCGGAATAGGTAAGCACCGCCTGAGGGGTTTCAAAGCTCTCGTGAGGATTGATAACCCATTTAAAGCAATGGGGGTTGATACCGCTCATCACTCTTGTTGTTCCAAAGGGAGCGCCCTCAATGGCGGAATAGTGATTGCCCGAATAAATAAGATTGAAGCCGTAAACGTTGCCGTGAGCCTCATTTGCGCCCTTACCAACGAGCATAAATGCGGGATTATGTCTGTTTGAGGATGCGCCAACAGTAGAGGAGTTGACGTAGATGCCCTCGCTGACGGGTGTGGAGTGCGCGTGCGCCTCTTTTATCCACGTTCCGTTAAGAGTGACTATATCATAATAGCTTGACGGCAGATCAAGCGAGAAGCTCATAAGCTTATTAAGCGTAACAGGTTTTTTACCGTTATTTACAAGAACGGAGTTTCTTGCAATAACATTTGATTCCTCAAATACCGTATAGGAAAGGCGGAGCTGTATCTCTGGATATTTTTTGTCTGCAAGAATAACGGTAAGTGTTTGCGCTTTACCGTAAGCAGTGGGCAGAGAAGGCGAGCTATATGGTTTGTCGCTGATCTCGTGTGAGTGGTAAACAAAATCGGAAACGTAAGTTCCATCGGGCATAACAAGCTCGATGGGGGAGTGCCTGAAGTCGCCCTTTCCGTTTTCGCTATACTCAAGTAGCACGTTATCAAGGGAAATAGAAGAGCTTGTGTCATATTCGACACAGCTGCCGAGCATTATAGTATTTTTCAGTGCCACAGCATCGTAGGACTGTGCGCGAAGGCGCGGACCGTAATGAATATTCTCGAGCTTGCCGCAATCGGCTATTCTGAATATATAGCTTGTGTTGCACGTGTCAAGCTTGAAGATTTTATTGTTGAAACTAATCATATAAATCTACCTCTTTATAGTAAACTTAAAAGTGAAGCTTACGTGCAAGTACAGCACGTACGTTGCGGCTGATTGAGATAGCTATCATTCCAAGCCCCATCAAGACAAGGGGGATCATAGGGTACAGCGACCAACCGTCAAAATTTACCTTGAATGTTATCATAAGGAACAATTCAATAAGATCCATAAACAGACCAAGCGCTATGAAAAATCCACCGATAACGTATAGATGCCCCTTTTTTAGATAGTAGAGCAATACAGAAGTAGCAGTTACTATCAAGCCGAGGTAAGTGACAACAGGAAAAGCTAAACTCAAAAACCAGTCGCCGTTTGTTGCGTAATTTATGTATTGCAGAAATAAGGCAATTACAAAAAAGTCAATGGGTACAAACACAGCAGGAGTTGGTTTTTTAAACCAAGTTGGCAAAATTGCTATAATATAAATAATTGATAAGGCAAATGCAACGTATGCAGACCATCCGATAGTTTTGTTGATATAAAAATCGCAGTAGAGTGTGATAAGGATGGGGATCAAAAACAAAGTAAGAATGATAATCTGGGCGGTTGCCTTGCTCAACTCACGTTTAGGAACAAAATCTTGTGGGAAAAGAGGATCGACCTCGGGGCGTTCTATTTGGGGGTGATAAGCTTCGGTTCCGCAAAGCGGACATCTCTTTTCAGTATCTGCCAGCTTAACACCGCAGTTAGCGCAATACATCTATTTTTACCTCCTGTCTTTGATTTGTCTGAACGGTTACTTCAATTCCAAGCTTTTGCAGCTCGCGGAAGAAATAGGTTTCAAGGCGCGCTTCCTTGATGTCGCGCGAAAAGGTTACATTGAGGATGTCGCGATAAGAGTAGGTACTACAGTTATACGGTGCTTGTGCCTGTGGGCCTAAAATAAAGTCGATGCGTTCAATATATTCTTTCATATTCTCGGGCAATCTTATTTGACCGAGATTGGAAAAGCTAAGGCAAGATTTTTTCTCGCCAACGGAGTTGAAGACCATTTTCATAACTATATTTTTTATAAATAGCGGAATAAATCTTATAAAAATAGCTCTTTCATCTGCAACATTTGTTTCGATCATCTTTGCCATGCTTTTCTTTGTGGCATAGGTTCCGACCTTATGATGAACGATATTTATTATTTCATCAAGAGTGTAATCTCCAAGTCGAGGATCAAGCTCGGGAATAGTATAGAGAGCAAAATTCCTCAATGTTCTGCTTCCGAAAAGAGGACGCAGATTAATGGGAATAAGCACCTTTACGGGTTCATATTTTTTGGGGTTTTGAATGAGGTCGAATTGAAGATTAAGTATCGCCTTCATCAACACTGCACAGAGATAGGTATTGACCGATACCTTTTTTTCGTGTGCCAAGCGCCAAATATGATCACTTGACATCTGAAAATTCGTTATATTAAGAAAGTCGTCCTCTTCGGGTGTGCCGTCAATTTTCCAAGCATCAGTGTCCTTGCGTGTTTCCTTTACCGGTGCGGCATTTTTAAGAAAGCTATCCTCGGTCTCATAATGCTTCGG
>CAZLIB010000016.1:0-8172 GCA_964559465.1 uncultured Lachnospiraceae bacterium | reverse complement strand
GACGCTCTTTTCTTGAAAGGATACCGTGCTCGCAGGGGATTTCAATTTTGTGCTTGAGCTCAAGATATTCAGCCACAAGCGATTTTAAAAATATCAATCCACCCGTACCGTCGGTAAGTGAGTGGAATATTTCAACTGCGATCCTGTTTCGATAAACTATAACGCGGAAGGCGCAGGTTTTCATTTCCTTTTTTGTCATATAAGCCAAAGGATAGCTGTATTCTGTCATTATTGCAGGCGGCTCTTCAACGGGACGAAGATAGTACCAGAAAAGTCCCTCCGAAAGACGCGCAGCTATACTTGGAAAGCGTGGTATTGTATTTTTAACAGCTTCTTTAAGCACTGCAAGATCAATCTCCTCATATAGCGTTGCAGATAACCTGAAAAGGTTGCTCCAATATCTGCTATGTGAGGCAGGGTAGATCTTTGCGGCATTGTCAAGCTTAAACCAGTTAAAGCCCTTATAGCCCTTCATTTTTATCATTGTTTAGATTATTCCTCAGTTAATTTTTTAAATAATGCAAGAAATTCATTTTCAACACTTTTAAATTCGATATATTCAAAGCGTGGATCTGATTCAAGGTGTGGAGCTGTATCAAAGATTCTTTCGTTATAAAGAGTCACGAATTCATAGTAGAGAATAGCGTCATCTATCTCGAACACAAGCTTTTTTTCATCTTCGGAAAGATCGGGTGTCCATTTTTCAAAAATCTTGCTTTGAAGAACATCCTCTATCTCAAGATACTTTTGAAGATGCTTTTTAACGGGTCGAGTGATATCTGCAAGATATGCCTCGCTTCCGTCGTGGAGCAGGCAGCCAAGGATCACGTTCTTTGAGTATCCTCTTGCAATCGCTTCATAAGCACAGTTTAGCGAGTGAAGCCCAACGGAATAAAAGTGCTTAAAGTGACCGTTTGCACGGCAGAGAAGAGAGAGCGCGTGCGCAATATCTTCAATATTGATGTCCTCTGGCTTGGGATCAAGTGGATAGAATTTTACCCTTTTGTATGTTAACATATAGCTCATATCAAATCTCCGTAAGTTCGCATAGTTATACACAATAATTATATCACAGAGTTGTTCGTTTGTAAAGTAAATAATGCCTATAATTTATTTATAATTTATTTATTTTTACTATTGTTTATATAACTGTTTTATGATATAATATATACAATTAATAGATTTGGAGGAAAATATGAAGATTACAGATAGATTTTTGAAATACGTTTCATATCCGACGATGAGCGATGAAACAAGTGAAACCGTTCCCAGTACGGCAAAGCAGCTTGCTTTGAGCCGTGCTATAGCAGACGAGCTTATCGCACTTGGACTTTCTGACGTTGAGCTTGACGAGATGGGTTATCTCTATGCAACGCTTCCGGCAAACGTGGAGGATTCAACGGTCACACTCGGTCTTGTTGCCCACGTTGATACAAGCGACGCGTGCGCAGACTATCCTATAAAGACAAAGATTGTGAAATACACGGGCGAGAATATCTGCCTTAATGAAGAAAAGGGAATATACCTCACAAAAGAGGAGTATCCCTCACTTAAAAAGTATGTCGGTGACGATCTTATCGTAACCGACGGTACAACTCTTCTCGGCGCTGATGATAAAGCGGGTGTTTGTGCGATCGTTTCGGCAGTTGAGAATATTATCAATTCAGGCGCAAAGCACGGAAAGATCAGGATTTGCTTTACTCCCGATGAGGAGATTGGCAGAGGAGCAGATCACTTTGACGTTAAAAAATTCGGCGCGGATTATGCATACACCGTTGACGGCGGTGCGCTTGGCGAGATAGAATACGAAAATTTCAATGCCGCTTCAGCAGTGATAAAATTCAACGGAGTTTCTATTCATCCGGGATCTGCAAAGGACAAGATGAAGAACGCATCCCTTATGGCTATGGATTTTAACGCGCTTTTGCCCTCTGACGAAATCCCTGCTAAAACTGAAGGCTATGAAGGCTTCTATCATCTTATTGAAATGAGTGGCGAGTGCGAAAGCGCAACACTTGTTTACATCATCCGTGACCACGATATTGATAAGTTCAATGTAAAAAAAGCACACCTTGTTGAGTGCGCTGATAAGATAAACGAAAAATATGGTGAGGGCTCTTGTGTTTCTACAGTTAAGGATTCCTACTTTAATATGAAGGAGATCATTGATAATCATATGTACACGATCGACCGTGCGGTTGAAGCGATGGAGCAGGTAGGTGTTAAACCGATAATTATGCCCATTCGCGGCGGAACGGACGGCGCGCGACTTTCATTTATGGGCTTGCCTTGTCCCAATATCTGCACGGGTGGTGAGAATTTTCATTCAAGATTTGAATATCTTTCTGTTCAGTCGCTTCACAAGGTAGTAGAGATAGTAGAAAAGCTCATAATCAACGCGACGCACGCTGAAAGGAAATAAAAAATGGCTAAATTATATTTTAAATACGGAGCAATGGGCTCATCCAAGACTGCAAATGCCCTCATAACAAAATTCAATTATGAAGAAAGAGGGATGAGAGTTTGGCTTATCAAACCCTCTATTGACGACCGTGACGGAGCAGATATTATCCGTTCAAGAATTGGACTTGAGCAAAAGGCGCAGATAATTACTCCCGATATGGACATTTTTGAGGAATTTAAGAGTCACGTTAGCACTCATGCGGTTATTGCCGATGAATGTCAGTTCTTTACAAAAGTTCAGATTGATCAGTTGCGTAAAATTGTTGACGAGCTTGAAATCCCCGTGCTTTGCTTTGGACTTCGTACTGACTTTTTGACACATACCTTTGAGGGCAGCCACCGTCTTTTTGAGGTTGCTGACTCCATTTCCGAAATCAAAACGATCTGCACCTGCGGTAAAAAAGCCGTAGTAAACGCAAGAATTGACGGCAACGGCAAGGTTGTGACCGAAGGCGGACAGATACTCATCGGCGGCAACGACTCCTACGTTGCTATGTGTCACTCTTGTTGGAAAAGGGCGACTAAAGAGTAATAAAAAGAAAATAAAACCCGACGTATTTTACGTCGGGTTTATTTTATATATCAATCTCAATCGAAACGGGGCAGTGGTCGCTACCCATTATCTCGGTGTGGATTTTTGCTTCTTTGACCTTATCTAAAATGCGGTTTGAAACTACAAAGTAGTCAATTCTCCAACCAACGTTCTTCTGTCGCGCTTGGAACATATAGCTCCACCACGAATACTCAATCTTGTCTGGATAAAGAGAACGGAAGGTATCGGAAAAGCCGCTTGCAAGCAGTTCGCTGAACTTACCGCGTTCTTCATCGGTAAATCCGGCAGAGAAGTGGTTCGTTTTAGGATTCTTAAGGTCAATTTCCTCGTGCGCAACGTTCAAATCGCCACAGTAAATCACGGGCTTGTGTTTGTCAAGCTCTATCATATAGTTGCGAAGGGCATCCTCCCAAGTCATTCTGTAGTCAAGTCGAGTTAACTCTCTCTGCGAATTGGGAGTATAAACGTTCAGAAGGTAAAAGTTCTCATATTCAAGCGTTATCGCGCGTCCCTCGTGGTCGTGCTCGTCGATGCCAAGCCCGTATTTGACAGAGATTGGGTCGTGCTTGGTAAATACTGCCGTACCGCTATAGCCTTTTTTTTCGGCGCTATACCAAAACTGATGATGGTTAGGAGTTTCAAACTCCGCTTGACCGGGTTGCATCTTTGACTCTTGAATAGAAAAAAAGTCTGCATCCTCATTGGCAAAAAACTCGCCAAATCCTTTATTTAAGCAGGCTCTGAAGCCGTTAACGTTCCAAGAAATAAATTTCATTTTTGAACTCCTTTTAGTTATTATCTATATAATATCATAAAATCTACATTTTTTCAACCGAAATATCTTTTCAAATACTAAAAAATATGGTATAATGATTTGATTTTAGCAAAACAGGAGTTTTTATGAAATTACTTAAGCAAATTCTCATTTTGCTCGTTATTATGAGTATGGTGGTTTCGTGTGACGTGCTTTCATTTTTGCCCGACGTCACAACGTCTGCAAGCACTACAACCACACAAAAAGAATATATAGAATTCGATCCTGACGAGGATGAAGGGCCCGAAGCCGATCCGTATGTCGATATGACGCGGGACGAGTTTTATGAAAATTATACGCCTGCAACGAGCTACAAGGAAGCTCAATACAGAACGCTTCACGGCTTTATGTCCGGCTCAATTGAGGAGCAGGATCAAGAACCAACACTTGCTGAGTATCAGCCAATGGAGAATGGACTGTATGTTAGAAACACATCTGCACTATATTCTACTGACGGTAACACGTATTACGTTCTTGACGGAAACGGCAATATCGTAAATAAAATATATAAGGGCGGAGCATACGTTACGCTCGAAGAGGTGGCGGCGTATCTTTTAGCTTTTGGTGAGATCCCTGCTAACTACACAACTAATAAATCAGGTAATCCTCAAACCAATAAATGGGGAATCTATCTTCGCCTTAATCATTCAAAATTTAGCGGAAGCACTAAAAAATACCCCTACGAGCCCGTTCTCCCCGATATTTCCGGTTGCGGCGGTAGCTTGCAGTATTATGAGGTGGACATCGGCACGACAGGCACTGACTGTGATCCCAGCTACGATGTTTGTGACTATAATGACGGATATACGATCACAAGAGGGGCGGCAAGAATAGTTTATACCGTGTGTGATATTAACGGAAATAATATAATTGATATTAATGAAAAGTATCTATTCTACACATATAATCATTATAATGACTTTCAGGAATATCTCAACTACGAGGGCGGTTGGGGAGAAACGTTCGGTAATATAACAGGTGGCGGTACACTTTCAAGTAAATATGATTATAACCCCACGCCATATGTTCAAGTAGTCAGACGCGGGCTTTGGAAGGGTAATGACGCTCAATCTGTATCAACAGAATATATTATCGAGCTTGCATATATTCACTTTAACAGCAAATTTTACTTTAATGGCGCTCTTTGCGCATAAGGAGGCAATATGAATTTACAAGAAGCAATTAAGAAGCTTTACGATTGGCAGTCAAAGCTCAGCGCATATAATCACGCAATGTCCATCATTTACTATGACGGCGCAACTACAGCACCCAAGAAAACGGCGGCTAACCGCGGCCACGCTCTTTCTGTTCTCAGCGAGGAGATGTATAATCTCTCGACGAACGACGAAATCGTAGCTTTGCTTGAATACCTCGACGAGCATAAGAATGAGCTTGAAGAAAAGGAGCAGAGAATTGTATACCTTGCTTGTCGCGGTATGAAGGAAATGAAGAAGATTCCGATTGAGGACTATATAGCATATCAGGAATTGCTTGTAAGTGCGGATGACGTATGGCACAGAGCGAAGGAAGAAAGCGATTTTGAGCTTTTTTGTCCTATTCTTGAGCAGATCTTTGAATACAATAAAAAATTCGCGCATTACTGCGCGCCCGAAAAGCACCCCTATGACTACTGTCTTGACCAGTACGAAAAGGGACTTACAATGGAAAAATGCGACGAGTTTTTTGCCACTCTTAAAGCAACGATAGTACCTCTTATCAAGAGAATTGGAGAAGCGGAGCAGGTAGATGACTCTTGTATCCACGGCGATTTTGATGAGCTTGCGCAGGAAAAATTCTCGCTTGAGCTTATGAAGATAATGGGAATTGATCTTGGCATCTGCGGTCTTGGTACTACCGAGCATCCCTTTACAACGAGCATTGGCTCACATCACGACGTAAGAATTACAACTCATTATCAAAGAGATAATTTTGCATCTTCAATGTTCAGTGTTATTCACGAGGGCGGCCACGCACTCTACGATATGAATTCTGCTGATGATTATGCGTATACGTATCTTGACGGCGGTGTGTCAATGGGTATTCACGAAAGCCAAAGCCGCTTCTATGAAAATCTCCTTGGAAGAAGCGAGGCGTTTGTGAGCTACGTTTTCACTAAGGTTTGTGAATGCTTCCCCAAGCAGATGAAGGGCTATACTGCTAACGATTTTTACAAAGCGATCAACCTTGTAACTCCTTCTTTGATAAGAACCGAGGCGGATGAGGTGACCTACTGCTTGCACGTAATGGTTCGCTATGAGCTTGAAAAGAGAGTTATGAGTGGCGAGCTTGAGGTTAAGGATCTTGCGACCGAGTGGAACAGACTCTACGAGGAATATCTTGGCGTTAACGTACCAAATGACCGTGAGGGCGTCCTTCAGGATTCTCATTGGTCGGGCGGCAGCATCGGTTATTTCCCATCATACGCGCTCGGCTCTGCTTACGGCGCGCATTTGCTCGCAAAAATGCGTGAGAGCATTGACGTTGACAAATGTCTTCGTGATGGTAATTTTGAACCGATCAATGAATGGAACAGAGAACACATTTGGAAATACGGATGCCTTAAGAACCCGGATGAGCTTCTAAGAAATGCTCTTGGTGAAGAATTTGATCCTTCCTATTTCACGAATTATCTTGAAGAAAAATATTCAAAGATATATAATCTTTAAAATAAAGATCCCACCTATCAAGGTGGGATCTGTTTTTATAAAATTTCAAACTGATCGTCGTCTTTATTTGCTTTTGCTATCAAGAAATCAATTGCGGGCTGACGGAGAATTTCTTGCTCTGCCTTGATCTTTTCATTAAGGGCAATATTGTCGATTATCTGCTTGAGATACTTTGACATAGCGCTCTTTGCAGTGTAATCTGCAGGTGCATAGAAGGTAAGGCGTCCGTCCTTAAGGAGCTTGTAAACTTTTTCGCGGTTGTCCTTAACAGGATCAAAGACACCGATAGTGTAACCGCCGCGCTCTTTAACGAGATTCATACAGGGAATATCGGTTGCAGAGTCGCCAATATATACAAAGTTCTCAAAGGGGATATGTCGCTCACTTACGGGGATGCTGTCGTTAACTCTTTCGTCATGCTCCTCAAGGAATCCCTTAGAGATGCGGAAAAGATACTGCGTCTTGTTTGTATAGTTTACTGCCTGCGCGGGCCAAACGGCAACGTCGTCAGCGTTATAAAGATATGAAGAAGCGTATATCTTTTTAAATTCATCGGCAATAGCACTGCCTTCGATAATTTCACGAAGTCCGGATGATATAACGTAATGCTCAACCTCAATGCCCTTGCTTTCAGCATACTGATTGATACGCTGGAACCATGTCTTAACTCCGTCATAGAGCTTGACCTCTGCGCCGCTTTCGATAAAGTACTGGCGTTTAAGTGATTTGCCCTTGAATTGAGAATACTTAATAAGCTCATACATCCACGCGAGGTTCATTTCCATTCTGTTAGCTTTTGCAAGCTCATCTGATTCGTGCCAGAACTGACCAACGTTTACACCGAAAGAAGGAATCAGAGTAAATGCTTGCATATCGTCGGGGGAAAGCGTTTTGTCAAAGTCATAGCAAATTGCCATTATGGGTTTTCTTTTAGAATTGTTCAAGAGTTTTTCCTCCTAAAAATCAAAATTTTAACGTAAAATACATATTTATCCAATTAATTATAACTCATATCTTATATTTTTTCAAGTACCTTAGCAAAAAAATCTTTATTTCTTGAAAAAATGATTGCAAAAGAGCTATTTTTATAGTATAATATAATGATAAAGTATGAAAGGAAATGAAATATGTTCAATAAAGTTATAGAGGCAATAGAAAAATACGATAGGATCATAATTCACAGACACTCAAATCCCGACGGTGACGCGCTTGGCTCACAGGTCGGACTTAAGCATATTCTTAAAGCTAATTATCCAGAAAAGGAAATATACACTGTTGGTGATGCGTCAAAGCGTTACGGATTTATGGAAGATAGCGCAACTGATGAAATTCCTGACGAGTATTATAATGGCGCTCTTGCATTTGTTCTTGATACAAGCGCAAGATCTCTTATCTCTGACGAAAGATATACTCTTGCAGATACGGTAATCAAAATGGACCATCATCTTTTTACAGAAGAGTTTGCGGATATTGAGATAATTGATACATCCTTTGAATCCTGCTGCGGACTTATCGGTATGTTTGCTATGCAAACCGGACTTAAGCTTACGCCACTTGCGGCAAAGTCGCTCTATACGGGTATGATAACCGATTCGGGCAGATTCCGCTATGACTCCACAAGCGCGCAGACCTTCCGCGTTGCCGCCTTCCTTATGGAGCAGCAGTTTAGCACAAAT